>JAESTF010000146.1 GCA_016763795.1 Flavobacteriales bacterium | reverse complement strand
AGCATCAGAGTCAACGCTAGAACCATTCATTAAGGTGTAATCACCAGTAAGATCGGTTCCATCACTCATTCTCCACTCATCACCACCTTCATAAATAGCGTTGTTTGGGCACTCTGGTTCACATGCTCCACAATTTATACATTCATCAGTTATTATAATTGCCATTACTTTAAAATAGTTAAATGTTAGTAATTTCGCTTACAAATGTAATTAAATGAGTTTAGAAAAAAGAATAAAAGCTTTTGTTCAGTTAGGTTTATTTTTAAATCAGTTTAAAACTGAAATAAAAGAGGAATCCTTTCAAAAAATCAATGATAAATTCTATGATGAATTTGAGTATTTAATTCTTAGACAAAAAGCTTATAATGGTTGGTTTGATAAGAAAGAGGTCATGACTTCTGTTACAGGAATTGGCACATCTTTATCAGAAAAAAACTTAAAAGAATGGCTTTCTAATTATTTGATTAATGATAACTCAGATAAAAGTGTAGGGGTTATAATGGCGGGAAATATTCCATTAGTAGGATTTCATGATTTTTTGTCTGTTTTAATTACGGGTAATAAAATACAAGCAAAATTAGCCTCAAATGATAACACGTTAATTCGAAAAATTGGAGAAATTCTTATTTTTATAGATATAGATTTTGAGGATAAAATTGCTTTTGTAGAGAAAATAGAAAATTTTGATGCAGTAATAGCTACAGGAAGTGATAATACTGCTCGTTATTTTGATCAATATTTCGGAAAGTATCCCAATATTATTAGAAAAAACAGAAATTCAGTTGCGATAATTAATGCAAAAGATGGACATAAGGAATTGAATATTTTAGGTAGAGATATTTTTCAATATTTTGGACTGGGATGTAGGAGCGTCTCTAAACTATATTTCCCGAAAGGATATAAAATTAATACTTTTTTTGAAGCTATTTTAGATGATTACCAAAATGTAACTCAGAATAATAAATATGCAAATAACTATGATTATAACAAAGCGGTTTATCTTATGGGGAATAATCAGTTGTTAGATAACGGTTTTTTACTATTAAAAGAAGATCAGAGTTTAAATTCTCCTGTAGGAGTATTAAATTATGAATATTATAATTCTGTTAAAGAATTAGAGAAGCAATTAGAGCAGCAAAAAGAGACATTGCAGTGTATTGTCTCTAGTAAAAACACACCAATTGATACTTTTGAGTTTGGAGATGCTCAATGCCCAACATTAAGCGATTATGCTGATAATGTTGATACAATTGATTTTTTATTGGATTTATAAAAAAATTAATTTTCGAAAGCACCTAAATCTGGAGGCGTATTTCTTGTCACTCCATCATGATCTGTTATAACTCCGAGACCACTATTTCCTGCATTATTAGCAGGGGAATTTGGTGTAATATGATAATCATGTAATGTTTTATCTACAAAAATATCGGTATTAGGATTAAGTACAATGTTATTGTAGTTAGCTCCCGAAGCGCTTGCCGTTGTTTTTAATATACAATAATCTAATAAGAAATTTATAACTCCACCAGTAATGGTTTCTGTAGTAAATTCGATGTCTTTATCTCCATGTATAATGCAGTTGTGGAAATTAGCTTTAGTTAAATTACTAACAACGGTTACTCCATTTATATTTACGTAAGCATTTTGTAAAAGAATAGATGGAGTTTGTCTATCACCACCATTCCAATAATTGGCAAAAGTGGTATGGTTAAATTCATATTCTCCATCGCCAGTAACTAATAAGTTGTATTGCCCCGAATTTGTAATAACAGAATTGGTATCAGTAATTTTATAATTTTTAGCTAAAATACCAATTGCCGTATTGTTATGAATTACACAATTGTTTAAACGTAGTGTATTTGCACTAACAGAAGCTAAAGGAGTAAAAGGGTTTGTTTCTGCTTGTATTCCTATAAACCCATTTTTAATTATAGCATAATTAAAAACATTATCAATTCCGTTGGTATTATTATTAATCCAAATTCTATCCCATTGCCCAGGAACATCTTGCCAGTCGAACTCTAAACGGGTGCCTTGAAAAACAACCGGATCAGTTTGTGTTCCATTCACTTGTATGTTAGCATCTTCAAAAACCCAGATTCCAGAGTTATTATGTAAATGTATTTGAACTCCGGCATCAATAGTTAGCTTATCATCACCATCTAAGGTTAAATAGCCACCATAAATTACATAAGGTTTATCGTTTATCCATGTAGAATCTAATGCAGTATTAGAGTTATCCCTATCCAAGTAAACAATAGGAATTCCATTTACCGATTTGTTGGCAACAAAATAATGAGCATTTTGTCCCCAAGCTACTAAATCAATACTTTGTACATTTCCATTGGTTACAAAATTAATTTTATCGTTAACTACAAAAGGAGTAAGCGTGTTGTTAGGGTCTATGGTTACTTCTGCAAAAATAAAGATGCTATCTTTTCCTAAAATTTCTATGTTAGAATGAGTGTTTCCAGAAATCCCATCTACATTAATTCTAAATTGAGAATTTGCACCATTGCCAACTGATATGCTAGAAATATTAATAGGGTTACTATTTGGGTTGTAAATTTTTAATCGTTTTGTAGTAGAACCAAAAGTGGCAAAAACAGTATCAAATAAAATGGTGTCTGCCGAAAAACTTAATGTTACAGAAGTGTCAGTATTAATTTCATCTTTCCGACAGGAGAACATCAAAGAAATTACGGCAACTAAAAATATTATACTGATTATATTTTTCATGGAATGTAAAAGTAATTAAATTACGTTTAAAGGTCATTTATATTGTATTGATTTAAAAACTGAATTTTGAGTAGTACGTTTAACGCGTTTCTATGTCGCGTTTCAACGCGATATAAAATATGTTGCTAAATGAATTTTTTTTTTAATTAAAAAATCAAAATACTTATTTGATACGGACAAATAATTAATGCTGTTGACTTTTAAACTGATAATCATATAGTTTTTTATAAAAACCATTTTTGTTTAAGAGTTCAGAATGGCTTCCTTCTTCAACAATTTCTCCTTTATCAATTACTAAAATTTTATCAGCGTTTTTAATGGTAGATAATCGGTGAGCAACAATAATAGAAGTTCTATCTTTTGTTAAAACACTTGTAGCGTGCTTAATTAACTCTTCCGATTCGCTGTCAATAGAAGAGGTAGCCTCATCTAAAACTAAAACTTGTGGCTGGTGTACATAAGCTCTAATAAACGAGATAAGTTGTCGTTGCCCAACTGAAAGCATTGTCCCACGTTCTTTTACATCGTAATTATAGCCACGAGGGAGTTTACTAATAAAATCATGAGCTCCAACTTTTTTAGCAGCTTCAATAACCTGTTCTGGTGTAATGTTTTCGTTGTATAAAGTAATATTATTCATAATACTATCAGAAAAAAGAAAAACATCTTGCAAAACGATAGACATAAACGTTCTGAGTTCTTGAAGTTTTAACTCATTTATATTGGTATGATCAATAAAAATATTGCCTTTGTTTATTTCGTAATACCTGCCTAGTAAATTAATAATAGAGGATTTTCCTGCTCCAGTTGAACCAACTAAAGCTAAACTTTTTCCTTTTTTTATTTTGAAAGAAATATTTTTTAACACCCAATCTTCATCATTATATGCAAACCAAACATTTTTAAATTCAATATTTCCTATTAGTTCAGAAGTGTCTTTAGTTCCGTTATTTGGTATTGTAAAATCAGTATCAAGCACTTTAAAAACACGTTCAGAACTTACCATTCCCATTTGAAGAGTATTAAATCGATCAGCTAATTGTCGGATAGGACGATATAACATGTAAACAAAAAGTGTAAAGGAAAATATTTCTCCTGCTGTTGCATATTCTAATGCAACTTCTTTAAACCCGTACCAAACCAATAACGCGATAGATAATGCCGATAAAATTTCTACTACAGGAAAAAATACCGAGTATGCCCAAACGGTTCTGATGTGAGCATCTCTATGTTTCTTGTTAATACCAGAAAATGTTTCCATTTCAACTTCTTCACGATTAAATAACTGAACAATAGACATTCCTGTAATGTGTTCTTGCACAAAAGTGTTTAAACGAGAAACTTGTTCTCTTACATCTTGAAATGCCTTTTTTATTACTCTTTTAAAGATTGAAGTAGCAATAAATAAAATAGGAATAGGAATTAAGGTAATCAGCGCTAAATCCCAATTAATAAATAGCATACAAGCAATTACAGATACAATTTTTAATAGATCACCAATAATAACTAAAATACCACCAGAAAACATCTCGGCAATGGTTTCAATGTCAGAAACAGTCCTTGTAACTAATTGCCCAATAGGAGTGTTGTCAAAGTGTTTTAATTTAAAATTAATAACATGTTTAAAAGTTTGATTTCTAAGGTCTTTAATTACATTCTGGCCTAATAAACTTCCAAGTAATGTAAAAAAGTATTGAAAGATAGATTCGAGGGCTAAGAATCCAATTAATATCATGGTCATAAACCACAAGCCTTCTAATTGATTGTCAATTGAGAATTGATTAATAAATGTGTTTAGAAATGGAAAAGTTTTTGATTCAACTCCAGCTATGAATTTATCAATTGTAACTTGAATAAGTACTGGCCTAATAATAGTAATAAATGCCAAAATAATACTTAGAAAAGCGGTAGTGTAAAACATACTTTTGTATGGTTTTACATAAGTCATCACTCTTCTAAAAAGAGAAAAATCGAAAGCCTTACCTGTTATGCTTTTTGCCATTTATTATTGTCGCATTTATTACGATATTATTTTATTAAAAATATCTCATAATAAATATGAGAATAATCTGAGTGTAAAATTATGAATTACGGAATTCATAATTCACTATTCAGCATTCATAATTTTAAAAGGGTATTTTACTTCTGCTAAATAAAGTCCGTGGGCAGGTGCTGAAGTACCTGCATTACTTCTGTTTTTAGATTTAAAGATGGTAATTAGTTCCTCTATAGTTAGTTTTTTTTGTCCTATTTCTAATAAAGTTCCGACAATAGCTCTTACCATATTTCTTAAAAACCGATTGGCAGTAATGGTAAAAACAATACAATTATTTTTTTGCTCCCATTGTGCAAACGTAATATCGCAATCATTAGTGAATGTATCAGTATTGCTTTTACTAAAACACGAGAAATCAGTATATTTTAAAAGATGTTGTGTTGCTTCATTCATCAAATCCAAATTAAGTGAATAGGGTAAATGATATGCTTTGTTTACTAAAAAAGGGTTTTTAGTCGGAGTTATCCAATATTCATAAGTTCTTGCTGTTGCGGCAAACCTTGCATGGGATTCGTCATTAACTTTCGTTATGGAAGTACATGAAATATCATCAGGTAAAAACTTATTAAGTTTAAAGATTGTTTTTTCAATATCAAATTCAGACGTAATATCAAAATGAGCAAAAAGTTGTTGAGCATGCACACCCGCATCTGTTCTTCCTGCGCCAACAACATCAATTTTTTCTTGTAAAATAGTAGAGAGAGCCTTGTTTAATTCTGCTTGAACAGAGCTAGCATTATCTTGAATTTGCCAACCGTGATAATTGGTGCCATCGTATTTTATTTCGATAAAAAACCTACTCATAAGAGCTGTAAAATTAAGGAATTACTATAGAATCAATCCCTTCCTTTTTCTTTTAATAGCGGAACAAACCTAAAAAGTGACAAATCTTCTGTTTCAAAGTTAGTGGCAGATTTTTTTATAATTTTTTTCATGCGCTGGCTATCACCTTCATTAACAGGTATTACTAATATTCCTCCAACTTTTAATTGTTTTAATAAGTCTTCGGGAATATAAGGTGCTCCTGCGGTAACAATTATTTTATCGAAAGGCGCATAAGTTGGTAAACCTTTATATCCATCACCATAAAAAAGGTTGGTTTTATAGCCTAAAGTTGGCAGTAGTTGTTTAGTTCTATCAAACAATGCTTTTTGACGCTCAATAGAAAACACTTTTACGCCCATTTCTAATAAAACAGCAGTTTGGTAACCTGATCCTGTACCAATTTCTAATACTTTTTCTCTAGGCTTTAAGTCTAGTAATTGAGTTTGAAAAGCTACTGTGTAAGGCTGTGAAATAGTTTGTCCAGCACCAATAGGGAAAGGTTTATCTTCATAAGCATACTTATGCAAAGCATTATCAGGAATAAATAAATGACGTGGAATTGTTTCAACAGCAGTAAGTATCTCCGTGTTTATAATTCCTTTTTTAGCTAAAACTGATGCCAGTTGCCTTCTTAAACCTTTATGTCTGTAAGTATCCGTCATTTCTTAAAATCTGACAACAAAGAAAGCAAGAAATAAGTAGCTTTTTATATCTTTTTAAAGTGTTATTATTAAAATAGTTGTGTTAATAAGAATTTATTTCAGTACTAAAGCTGCACAAACAATGCTGTATGTTTGTTGTATAAATGTTAAAAGTAGGTGTAATAGGAGCGGGTCATTTAGGTGAAACCCATATTAAATTGTTAAAAGGGATTAACGATTTTGAGCTAGTAGGATTTTATGATGGAGATAAAATGTTACAGAAAAGTGTTTCACAATCATTAAACACGCAATCGTTTAGCTGTGTGAATGAATTAATCAGTAACGTAGATGTTATTGATATTGTAAAGCCAACTATTTCGCATTTTGATTATGCTGTAAATGCCATTAAACAATCAAAACATGTTTTTATAGAAAAACCTGTTACAAATACAGTAGATGAAGCTAAACAATTATTAGAATTATCATTAGAAGCGAATGTTAAAGTACAGGTTGGACATGTAGAGCGTTTTAATCCTGCATTTAAAGCCGCACTACCATACATTACAAATCCTATGTTTATAGAAACACATAGAATGATTGAGTTTGATGCTAAAAAAGCAAACATTCCTGTTGTTATGGATTTAATGAGTCATGATTTAGATATTATATTAAGTGTGGTGAACTCTAACATTAAAAAAGTGAGTGCAAAAGGAGTTTGTGTTGTCGGAAAAACACCAGATATTGTTAATGCAATTGTAGAGTTTGGTAATGGTTGTGTTGTGAATTTAACAGCAAGTAGAATTTCATTGAAGAATGAGCGTATATCTAAATTTTATCAAAGAGATGCTCATATAAAAATTGATTATTTAGCTCAAGAAACGAGTTTGTTTTCTGCTAAAAAAAATGGAAAAATTGAATTATACTCTAAACAGCTAAAAATTAATAAGGGAAACCCTGTTAAAAGAGAGTTAGAAGAGTTTGCTCAATCTATAATAAACAATACAACACCTGTTGTTGGAATACATGATGGAAGCATTATGTTAGATGCAGCATATCGTGTGGCAGAAAAAATGAAAATTACCACCTCTTTACACTAAGATTTATACATTTGCACAATATTTTTTTAAATGATACGTTTGCGTGTATAATAAAGACATTTTGTATAAAATTAAATTCTATAGCTTTTTATTCCTTATTGGAATTACATTTTTTTCATGTTCTAAAGAGAATTTTGAAGCTCAAGTACCTGCTTATATATCAATACCGAGTATAACATTAACAACCGATTATGCGACACAAGGATCTACATCATCGAATATTAAAGATGCTTGGGTATTTGTAAATGATGATTTAGTTGGGGTATATGAATTACCGGCAAAGTTTCCAGTTTTAAAAGAAGGAAATGTAACAGTAAAAGTATTTGCAGGAATTAAAGATAATGGAATTACAGCTGATGGGACAAAGTATTTACTTTATGACCCTCATGTTGTACAAGTAAATTTAGTGAAAAATGAAACGGTAGAGATTGTAGCGACAGTTTCTTATGCTTCTTCAGTAAAATTTTCGTGGTTAGAAGATTTTGAAAATGTAAGTCTATCTTTTTTACACCATTCAAGTAGTGATACAGTTATAAAAAACCAATCAACTATAGTTAAGGAAGGAAGCGGATCAGGTAAAATATTTTTAGATGATGATATGACTTTTTTTGAAGCTACATCAGTTCCTTTTACTAGTGTTCCTTTATCAGGTTCTCCAGTTTATTTAGAGATGGATTTTATTACAAATGAGCCAGTAACTGTTGGGATTTATTTAGATGCGAATCAATCCGCATTTATTACATTAAATACAACGACAGTATGGAAAAAAATATACATTAATTTAACCAATGTTATTAACCAAAATAATAGCTTTAACCCTTCTGAATTAAGGGTGTTTTTTGGTATTAGAGAGTCAAGCACTCCATTTCTTACATCACATCCTGAAATATATTTAGACAACATTAAATTGATTCATTTTTGATGAATAAAAAATTACAAGTTTTAAAATATATTTCGTTAGATGTTATAGCCGCAGCAATTGCTTGGATATTATTTTTTGTTTACCGTAAAACATACTTAGAACCTATAAAGTTTGGTTATAAAATACCAATTTCATTTGATGATAATTTTTACTATGGGCTAATTCTTATTCCAATATTTTGGGTGGGAATATATTTTGTGATAGGCGCTTATAATAGTATTTATAGAAAATCAAGATTAAAAGAATTTGGACAAACATTTTTAATTTCAATAATAGGAACTTTGATATTGTTTTTTGTGTTGATTTTAGATGATCAAATAGCATCATATACTCAATATTATAAATCTTACGTTGTTTTATTTACAACACATTTTACTTTAACAGAGCTGTTTCGATTATTTTTAACTACCCGTACTGGCTTAAGGATTAAGAACAGAAAAATTGGATTTAAAACATTAATTATAGGTTCAAATGAAAATGCTTTAGCACTTTATAATGAAATAAGTAATCAAAAATTTTCTTCAGGACATAAATTAGTTGGGTTTACCCATGTAATAAAAGATAATAATTACTTATTGGATAACCATTTACCCCATTTTGGGAATTGCGTAGATTTAAGAGAGACTATTGAAAAAAACAATATTGAGGAAGTTATAATAGCGGTAGAATCTTCAGAGCATGATAGTTTAGGCAGTATTATTACGGAGTTAGAAGGCTTAAATGTTATTATTAATGTTATACCTGATATGTATGATATACTTTCAGGTTCAGTAAAAATGAGTTCAATATTTGGAACGCCACTTATTGTAATAACCAAAAATATAATGCCTGTTTGGCAACAATCAGTAAAGCGGATGATGGATATTTTTGTGTCAATTATGGTGCTCATTCTATTTTCACCAGTTTATTTGATAACTTCTATTATTGTTATAACAAACTCTAAAGGAGGAGCTTTCTTTTCTCAAGAAAGAATAGGAATACATGGGAAGCCATTTACAATTTTTAAGTTTAGATCAATGCGAGTGGATGCTGAAAAAGATGGACCAGCACTTTCTAGTGAAAAAGATAATAGAATTACAGGGTTTGGTAGATTTATGAGAAAAGTAAGATTAGATGAAATGCCTCAATTCTATAATGTTTTAATTGGAGATATGAGTTTGGTTGGACCCAGACCAGAACGTCAATTCTTTATTGATCAGATTACAAAAACAGCTCCACATTATAATCATTTATTAAAAGTACGACCAGGAATAACATCTTGGGGACAAGTGAAATATGGCTATGCAGAAAATGTAGGAGAAATGATAGAACGATTAAAATTTGATATAATCTACATTGAAAATATGTCATTATTAGTAGATTTTAAAATTTTGATTTATACTGTTATGATAGTTGTGAAAGGAACTGGTAAGTAGATTTTATTATTTTTGTTTGATGAAACAACCTGTAATCATTTTATTTTTATTGATACCCTCTTTTTTCTTTGCACAAACAGAAGAAGAACTCGTTTTAAAATCAAAACCATCAAATTTATATGGAACACTTTTAGTTCCAGATAATCATAGTTCAACTGTCGTATTAATTATTGGGGGATCAGGACCAACTGATAGAGATGGTAATTCAGCAGGGGGTACAGGGAAAAATAATTCATTAAAGTATTTAGCAGAAAATTTAGCTAAAGAAGGAGTAGCTTCTTTACGTATAGATAAAAGAGGTGTGGCTAAAAGCCTTTCTGCAGCAGCTAAAGAGGAAGACTTAAGATTTGATACTTACATTAATGATGTAATTGATTGGGGCTTTCAACTATTAAATGATACAAGATTTAAAAAACTAGTTGTCGCTGGTCATAGTGAAGGTTCTTTGATAGGAATGGTGGCTTGTCAAGAATTAGATGCTGCAGGGTATATTTCTTTGGCAGGTACAGGTTTTTCGATTGATGAGATTATTACAAAACAAATGGAGGCACAGTCAGATTCTGTGAAAACAGAAATGGCAGTTATTTTTAAAGAATTAAACAACGGAAAAATCGTAAAAAATGTGAGTGTGGAATTACTTTCATTATTTAGACCTTCGATACAACCTTATTTTATTTCGTGGTTAAAGTATGATCCAGCTGTAGAAATAGCAAAGTTAAACATACCAGTTCTTATTATTAATGGTACTACAGATATTCAGGTTGGAGTTGATAATGCAGAAAAACTTCACGAAGTAAGTCCAACCTCAGAACTAATTATTATCGAAGGAATGAATCATATTTTTAAAGAAGCACCAACTGATAGGGATGAAAATATTGCAACATATTCAGACCCTAAATTGAAAAATGTACCTCAGTTAAATGAAGCGGTAGTTAAGTTCGTTAAATCACTATAATGAGAAAACTATTATTACTTACTCTTTTGTCAGTTACTTTACTTTCATGCGAACAGGAGGTTTATAGAGTTGATTTACTTCAGAATAATTCAAAAGAAATATTTTTTAAATTAGAGAAAGAAGAAGTCATTAATCTATATGCTGATATTGATATAGAATATAAAGAAAAACCTTCATTTATTTATCACTGTGAATTTAATCAAGGAGGAGGGATGTTATTTGAAGGAGGTACAGACCCATTGATAACCACAGAAAACAAGGATGAATCAATAGTTATAAAAAACGGAATTACGCATTGGAGATTTTACGGAAAGTTAGATGGAAATTTAACGGCTACTATGAATGGTGAATATTCCATTAAAACTACTTTTCTTAAAAATAAGGAGCCTAACTTAAAAATTAATAAGGTAGATATCGTTTTAGTGAAGCAATAGGTAGTGTATTTAAAATTTCTAAATTTACTGCATCAAAAAAATGAAAATATATACTCTATTTCTTTTTTTACTTGTAACTACTTTTTTACAAGCACAAGATCCTAATCATTTTGTAATAGGCGAAAAGCAATTTTCCAATACAGATATTTACACATTACTTTATGATGATGGCACGGATATTCTTTATGCAGGAACAAGTGAAGGGTTATATGTGTACAAACAGAACATATTTGTTAAGCTAAAAGGACCTGAAAATCAAATAGGAAATTCTATTTTTCAGTTGAATCAAGATAATCATGGAAACATTTATTGTTGCAACTTAAATGGTCAAATATTTAAGGTGATGAACAATGACTTTGAATTATTTTATGAGGTTTCCTCAGAGTTGATGACGAATGATTTTTCTTACTTTATTGATGCTCAAAATAATTTAGTGATAGGTTGTAAAAGTGTTATAAAAATTCATACAGCATCAAAAAAGGAAACATATATCTATAATTCACTTAAAGATTCTGCATCCAAAAATATAGATGTAGTCGGAGGTTTTTCTCAATTATTTGATAAATCTATCTGTTTTGAGGTCTACATTAAAAGTGATAAATCTCAACATTATGTTTATAAAAAAGGGAAACTAATTAAGTCGGAAACGTTAGGTTCGAATAGATGCTTTTTTTCTTTAAACAGTACAGTTTTTACAGTTAGTGGGAGAGGAGAAACAATTGGTAGCCGTATTAATTTTCAGACTAAAGTAAAATTTAATGAAGCACTATTTTATATTAATAATAATAGAATATTAGGATTAGATAAGCAAAAAGGAGCGCGAATTATAAAATTGAAAGGTGATACATTCGTAGAGGAGCAGCATTTTTTTGATAAAGAATTTTTATCTACAGCATTTATCAATAAAAATGGAACTTTTTTTTTAGGAACTTTTGGGAGAGGAGTAATGATTATTCCGAACCTAAAAGTTCAGAGTCATTATAATTCAGATGAGTTGTTACTAGGTATTGATGTCTCGTTGAGTAACGAGCTATTTCTATCAACTAGAAGTGGGAAAGTGTTTCTGTCATCATTAGAAAATCAAATTGACAAAGTAAATATTTCTGTAGATCAGGTTTTTCATATTCCTAAAATAAAAGGATTTAATAACCAGGTAGTTTTTTCTGGTGTTAATGGACTAGGTAATTTAAAAGATGTTTGTGTTTTAGATGAAAATAGTTTTTTGTTGAGTAGTCCTTACGGAATCTATATTTATAGTTTAAAGGAACCAAAATATTTCAATAAATTAAAATATAATTTTTTTGGTGAACATTTATATGGTTTACTTAATGGTACCGCAAGAAGCAATTCTGTTGCTTGGTCGTTTAAAGATAGTGTAGTTTATTACTCTAATAATTTAGGCGTGTATTTAAAAGAATGGAATAGTTTGGAAGAGGAAGCGGTATTATATAAAGGTAAAGCATTTTTAAGTAATGATTTAAAATATGATAACAATCAATTAGTATGTGCGACAAAAGAAAATGGGATTCTTTTTTTTAGAGATAAAGAAAATGTAGAACAGTTATCTGAAAAGAACGGTTTAAAATCAAACGCTGTTAAAAAGATTAAAATTAGCAATAACCTACTTTATGCGTTAACTGAAAAAGGAATACAGGTTTATAATTTATTAACCAAACAGTTTTTAGGTATAGGAGTAATAGAAGGAGTGGTTAATAATACTGTAAATAATTTTGCGGTAAGCAATGATAAATTGTGGCTGTTAGAAAAACATAAATACTACGCGATAGATATTGCAACTATTTTAAAAAAAGATTTAATAGCTAATTTATATATAGATTCTATTACTGTTAATGGACGAGTAGTTTCAGATAATAAAAATAAAGAATTTGATTATTCTCAAAATGCTTTTAATTTTTATTTTGATTACAGAGATGTAGAAACCAAACATGAAACTGAAATAAGCTACACCTTAGAAGGGTTTTATGAGGATTGGAAAACGGTTTTATCATCTGAAAATAAAATTGAGTTTCAGTATTTGCCAGTAGGCGAATATACTTTTAAGATAAAGGGAGTATATCGAAACCAATCAACTAAAATATTTAAGTATGAGTTTGAGATATTTCCTCCTTTTTGGAAACGCTGGTGGTTTTATATTGGTCTGTTTATTTTTACTGTTCTATTAGTTTCTCTAATTGCTAGAATTCGGCTACAACGAGTAAGTAAAAAAAATAAAGAAATTTTAGAAAAAGAGATACTTTCTAAAGAATTGGCAGAGAGTAAATTAAAGGCGTTAAGATCTCAAATGAATCCTCACTTTATTTTTAATTCGTTAAACTCTATACAAAATTTGGTGTTGCAAAAAGATACCAATAAGTCTTATGATTACCTTGTATTATTTGCCGAGTTAGTACGAAGTGCTTTAGATTATTCAGAACAAGAATTTATTGCGATAGAAAAGGAATTAGAGTTTTTAAATGTTTATTTAGAATTAGAGAAATTGAGGTTCGGAAATGATTTTGAATTTAAAATAGAGTATAAAGGCTCTTTGGATGTTAAGGTGCCATCTTTAGTTGTTCAGCCATTTATAGAAAATGCATTATTGCATGGCTTGTTACATAAAAAAGGGAAAAAGAAATTAACTATTGTATTTGCTGTTGATAAGGAGTTAACTTGTGTAATAATAGACAATGGAGTTGGCAGAAAAAAAGCAAAAGAAATAAAAGATAGGCAAAATATAAGTTATGAGTCTTTTTCAACTGGAGCAATAAAAAAGCGAATGGAAATATTAAGTCAACAATTTAATATGGATGCTACTTTCTTTTATGAAGACCTTCTAGAAAAAGGAAATGTATCGGGTACTAAGGTTTCTATTGTTTTACCTTTTAAGAGTTTTTAGGTCATACGTTAAACGGATTGGTCCATTGGTAAAACGGATAGTATTTAATTAAATAAATTCTGTTTACTTTGTAAGTAATGAAAAAAATTAGAACCATACTAGTAGATGATGAAGAAAGTGCAAGAAGCGTATTGAGAAGCTTGTTACTTTCAAATTGTCCTGAAATAGAGATAATATGTACCTGTGTAGATGTGGAAACAGCTGCGGAAGCAATCAAGAAACATCAACCAGATTTAGTTTTTTTAGATGTACAAATGCCAGGGTATAATGGTTATGAATTGGTAAATTTTATTCCTGAAATTAATTTTCAAATAATTTTTGTAACCGCTTTTGATAATTATGCATTAAAAGCATTCGAAATATCTGCAACAGATTATTTGTTAAAGCCAGTTAAAAGAGAGCGGTTAAAAGATGCAGTTAAAAAGGTTGGTGTTAAACTACAAGCTAAACAAAGTTTTGAGGATTATACAATTTTAACAAAATCTTTACAAGAACGAAAAATCACACAATTAGCTATATCTACTACAGAGGGGAAATTTTTTTTAAAGCTAAATGAAATAGTAGCTATTAGAGGAGAAGGTGCTTATGGTCTTATCCATCTACAAAATGGGGAAACAATGACTACGAGTAAGCACTTAAAAAATTTCGAAGAAATTTTTTCTAATGAAACACAATTTTTTAGATGTCATAAATCTTGGATAATTAATTTAGACTTTATAACCAAAATAAAATCTACCGAATTATTAATAGAACTCAATAATTGTTTAGAGATTAAATTCTCTAAATCTAAACGGGCCGAACTTACGGAGATGATTTCTAAGAATCAATAACCCTATCATTCTGAACAATATTTTACTTACGCTTTAATGTGGACAGTGTAAACTCACACTTTTTATTTTTCAAGATTAGAGCTAAAAAAGTGTTCATTAAATGTACTTTTTGTAGCTTTTGTCAATTCGAGTGTTTCGATTTTTTATCGAAATGTATCGAGAACATAAAAAGCTTGTTCTCGATACGTTTTTCGTACCTCAAAACACTCGAACTGACAGCTTTTACTTTTTTATCCCATTTACTTTTCAAGAAAAAGAAGTGTGATTTTACCCTACGAAAGCTCTGCTTCGGGGATAATCGTTTTAAGAGATTGTTTTTAAAACTAAAAGCCATACGTTAAACGGAATGGTCCATTGGTTAAACGGTTTTAAATAGACCGATCTCTTTTTTTAAGTTTGCTTCAATCTAAATTTAAAATAAAAAATATGAAGAAAATTTTACTATCAATTTTAACAATAACAGCATTTGCTTTTGGCACAAACGCCCAAAATGTAAACATACCAGATGCCAATTTTAAAACCTATTTGGTTGGGAATTCAGCTATTAATACCAATAGCGATACAGAAATTCAAGTAAGTGAAGCAGCTGCTTTTGCAGGGCAAATAAACTGTTCTAGTTTATCTATTTCAGATTTAACAGGGATAGAATATTTTACGGCTTTAACAGGACTGCAGTGTCAACAAAATTCTTTAACAGCTTTAGATGTAACAAACAATACGGCTTTAACAATACTTTATTGTTTTAATAATTCGATAACAGCTTTAGATGTAACAAACAATACGGTTTTAACATCCCTTGCTTGTAATTATAATTCTTTAACAGCTTTAGATGTTGCGAATGGAAATAATATCAATTTCACCTGGTTTAACGCTACAATCAACCCAAACCTCTCTTGTATAACAGTAGATGATGCAACCTATAGTACTACCAACTGGACAAACATAGATGCAGCATCTAGTTTTAGTTTAAATTGTTCTGCACCACCTTGCTCCGTAAACATACCAGATGCAAATTTTAAAGCTTACTTAGTAGGTAATACAGCTATTAATACTAACTTAGATACAGAAATACAATGTAGTGAAGCAGCTGCTTTTGCAGGAACAATAAATTGTGGGACATCAACTATTACAGATTTAACTGGAATAGAAGAATTTGTAAATCTAACCGTTTTATTATGTTCTAATAATCCTCTTGCATCTGTTGACTTAAGTCAAAACATAGCACTAACAGAGATTTCATTTCTAAATAACAATCTTTCTGCTATAAATTTAAGTACAAATACGCAATTGACATATGTTGAAGTTAGCGGGAACAGTCTTAGCAGTCTTGATATTTCAATGTTAACTAACTTAACCCAATTGTGGGCTAAAAATAATGGTTTATATACGCTTTCACTTCCAAGTTCTTCAAGCATAACTACACTTGTTTTATTTCAAAATAATTTAACGAGTTTAGATTTGTCACTCCAAAGTAATTTAGTGGCCCTAGATATTCATACTAACAACTTAAGTTCATTAAATGTAGCTAATAGTAATAATACAAACTTTAGTTATTTTAAAACTACTACTAACCCCAACCTAACCTGCATAGAAGTTGATAATGTAGCATACAGTACAACAAGTTGGACAAATATAGATGCAACTGCAAGTTTTAGTTTAAATTGTAGTAGTACAGTAGGTGTAAATGAGCAAGCAGACAATCATAGTT
>JAESTF010000145.1 GCA_016763795.1 Flavobacteriales bacterium | reverse complement strand
CTCGGTTTGTCTTTTTCATTCTTTTACCAGATTTACAATCAAGCGTACCGTAAATTTTAAGTTTACTGTTTCCTCCGTAAACAATTTCTTTTTGTTTTATCTTTTGATGAAGCTCTATATTATTTATTTCAAGATGTTTAATCATCTTTTGTATTGAGCTATTTCAGTTACAGAAGAAACTGATTTCTCAAAAAACTGCTTTTTAATGGCTAAATATTCCTCATTTGAAAAGAAATCTTCTTTAGCTTTTTCATCTTTAAAATAAATAGTAAATACTCTATTGATAGGTTTTTCTACTTCGCTTTTAAGAACTTCAGCTATTTTGAAATCATAACCAAAACCACCTCCATGTTTTTGTAAAATAGGGAACATCTCGTTCCTATATTTTTGATACATTTCATCATCTGTCACATCTAACCCCATTAAATATTCCATAGCTATCTTTTTAATTTTTATACTCAAAATGAGGGTAATTTCCCATTATATACCAACTTCCATTGTTTTTTATTAATGTAATTAGAGAATGGAAAGTCATTGTTTCACTTTCTAATTTTGTTTTGGCTGATGCAATATCACCATTTATATCCAAAGAAATTATTTCCATACTTCTTGGAATTCCTCCAAAAGTATTCGCTTCAATTAATGATAAATACTTCTTTTTATCAATTATAAATAAACCTTTCTCTGCAAAGAATCCTGATTGTACATTTCTATATGCTGTATGAAGTACCTTATCCAATTTTTCTAAATTGCTTTCATCACCACCTTTTATAAAATCGGTAATGCACTGAATTATTTTGTCTTTATCCATTATTTAATAATTGTTTAATCGTATTTAAAACTTCTGTCCAGAACTCATCAGATCTTTTCTGCTGTTTTTCGGTCGGAATATTATCTTCTGAAACAGAAAGAATAGTATTGTTGTTTTCTGTTATAAGCTCGAATGACCAAGTTCTATAATTTTCAGATAGATCAGGTAACCCATCAAAACCACTCCAGTGTGAATATTGGAGTAAAGACTCAGGAACGACCGCTAATATAGTCCCTTTTTCTTCGTATTTATTTCCATTGAACTCCCCTTTAAATAAAATAGGGTTACCTTTTTTCCAATCTGTAATTACTTGAGCCCCATGAAAATATTTGGAGGCCAATTCTGTATTCAATAAAAATTTCCACACTGCTGCTGTGGAATTATTAAGCTGAATAGATGTTCTTGATGTATAGTTACTTTTCATTCTTTTACTTTGTTAGTTTTGATGCTTCCCACCCTATAATAGCTGTTTTACGCGTTGTTCCCCACATATAACCACCTAACATTCCTGTAGATTGAATAACCCTATGACAAGGAATTAAGAAAGCTATAGGATTACTACCTATAGCTGTCCCCACTGCTCTTGATGCTTTAGGTTTTTCAATTTCTTTAGCAATAGTACCATAAGTGGCTAAGTTTCCCATCGGAATTTTCAATAATGCTTCCCAAACTTTTAATTGAAAATCTGTTCCTTTCAAATGTAATTTAATGCACCCTATTTTGTTCCAATTATGTGTATGAACCTGCAAAGCACTTTTCTGAATTTCATCTGTCTGCTGGATAAAATTTGCTTTTGGAAAACGTTTTTCTAATTCAGCAAAAGCTACTTCATTTTCATCCGAGAACCCCATGTAGCATATTCCTTTAGCTGTAGATGCTACTAGTATTTTTCCAAACAAACTTTCTCCATAACTATAATTTATTGAAAGGTTTTCGCCCTTGTTTCTATATTCTCCGGGAGTCATTCCTTCAATTTTCACAAACAAATCGTGTAATCTACCAGTTCCTGAGAGCCCTGTTTCGTAAGCAGTATCAAATAAAGTAGATTCTGTGTTACTCAAGATTTTTTTTGCATGTTGTATGCTCGTGTATTGTAAGAATTTTTTAGGGCTCACTCCTGCCCAATCAGTGAAAAGTCGTTGAAAATGGTATGGGCTTAAGTTTACTTTTTCAGCAACTTCATCAAGCGTAGGTTGTTTGGTGAAATTTTCTTGTATGTATTTTATAGCCTCTGCTATTCGATTATAATTGATGTATTCTTGTTCCTTCACTTCATTCAAATTTTACACAGTAAAAATAGAATTGATTTTGATCTTGTAAAACCCGAAACTTGCTCATTTTATTTTTGGCTGCTCGCTATTTTTAATTTTTCAGAAATTATTTGTTTGTCATTTCCTGTATCGGCTAATTTTAAAGCAAGTTGAAGGTGCTCAATTTGTTTTGTTCTATTAACTCCAATATAGAATTCAGCAATTAAGGTATGATAAAAGTGATTGTCTTTTAAATCAATTTTTAAGGCTTCTTTTAGTGCCTCTTTTTTTCCATTTGCTTTTGCCAAAGCATAAGTTCTGTTTAATGCTGTAATAGGCGAATATTCAATTTGAATCAATTTATTATAGAATTGGAGAATGTTTTCCCACTTTTCATTTTCATTAGCATCTGTTCTTGTATGCCAAAATGCAATAAATGCTTCTAAATGATATTTTGTAACTTCATCATTAGCTGATTCATTTACATAATATTCTCCTTTTTTAATCAGTTCAAAATCCCATTTGTTTTTATCTTGTTTTTCATATAGTATCGAAGCACCTTTTTGGTCTACTCTTGCATCAAATCGAGAAGCTTGAAAACAAAACAATGCCATTAAAGCATTTGTTTTTGACTGGTTTGTAGGTTTATAATTCAATAGCATATATAAAAGCCGCATGGCTTCTACACAAAGCTCTTTTTGAATGGTTCTTTCTGATGAAGATGAATAATAGCCTTCATTAAAAAGCAAATAAAGAATTGATAATAGATTGTTTAATCTTAAAGTTAATTCTTTTTCAGTAGGAAAATGTAAGTAGGTTTCGTTAGCTCTAAAAACCTCCTTTGTTCGTTGCAATCTTTTATTAATGGTTGCTTTGTTGGTTAGCAATGCATTTGAAATCTCTTTAATCCCAAACCCACATAATACCCTTAATGCAAAAGTAATTTGTGCTTCTTTTGAAATGGCAGGATTACAAACTGCAAACAACATTTGAAGTTGACTATCCTCAATATTATTCTCGGAAAGATCAATTTCAAATTCGGTTATATTCGAATGTTGATTTTTAAACTCAGGAGTAATTTTTTCTATGGAGATTTTTTCTCGTTTAAAATAGTCTAAGGTTAAGTTTTTAGCAACTTTATACAGCCAAGCGATAGGGTTTTCTGGAATACCTTTTAATCCCCAGGTTTCTGTAGCTTTTAAAAGAGTATCACTTACTATATCTTCGGCCAGTTGAATATTAGAAAGACCAAATGTTTTACACAATACAGAAACAATCTTACTGAATTCTGAACGAAATAAATGTGGTAT
>JAESTF010000144.1 GCA_016763795.1 Flavobacteriales bacterium | reverse complement strand
TTGTTGGTGGAATTGTAAAAACTGTGCGGGCTAATGTTTTTCAACGTAGTCCCTCTCTCAGTATTCGAGTCTTCAATTAAAAAGACGTTATAAGATGGCCCTATAGCCATACTCACTTTACTAAATAATTTAAAGTTATAGGATAAGGTCAATTTATTTAATAGGTTAAAAGCCTTATAATCAACTTGGTCTGCTTGTTGAATATTGGTTGCTTGTAAATCTAAAAAAAAGCGGCTTTTTTTACTGGTTTTAAATGATGTTCCGATGCCATAGCCATACATCCATAAATTATCATTAAACCGATATCCTGCAGTAAAAGTATTGTAAAAACGATGGGTACCAGTTTTAAAAGAGATATTGGATTGAAATATTTCATCTGCAGAAATTTCGAGTTGGTGATAACCCTTTCGAGAGTAATTAAAGAACCCAATTGAAACGCCACTAATGGTGTCATTCAAATTGATTAATCCTATTTGTACTCCTTCTACTTTTTTGGCATAATTAATAATTCCAGCAACTTGTACTCCACGATGGGTTCTATTTACCATATTAACTAATCCGGCTACCTGTAGTCCTCTTGAAGTATCTGCAATATTATTCACTAAACCACCAACTTGTATACCATTAAAACTCTTGGCTCGATTAAAAAGCCCTCCTACTTGAACACCATCAAAAGAAGAGCTATTTAAATTGGCTAAACCAGCGATTTGAAATCCTTTTTGTGGCCCTCCAACAGAATTAAACCAACCTGCTGCTTGAAAATGACTAACGGAATCCCAATTGAGATTAAAAAAACCGGCTATTTCTGCTTTTCTAACACCAGCATTAACTCCTCCCCAAATATTTAAAGAATAATCTACCTTAGTACTTGCACTGAGCTGTCCATTAGTCCCTATATAGGGCAGAATAGATATTTGTGCTTTTTGAGATAAGGGCTTTTTAATGTTTCTGAGATTTGCTTCTTGTTTTGATGATGGTTTGAACAGCTTTATGCTTTTTAACTTTTGCATAAAGGTGAGGGTATCTTTTTTAATGATGTCAGCCATATCAATGGGATCCATCTGAATATTAAGCACTTGGCTTCCGTCTATTTTACTTAAAGAGATGCTTTTATTTAGATAACCATTTTTTCTAGTAGAAATATTAAAAGAATCTTTCTTATTCAATTTTAAGAGATAATATCCATATTCATCTGAAACGGCAGAGCTTAGCGAAACGCTATCGAAAATGGAAACAAAGGGTACTTTGTCCTTCGTTTGAGCATCAATAAAATAACCTTCGATACTAATTTCTCGCTGATTTAATTTAGACCGAGTGCGGAGAATAACATAGTTGCCCTTTTGTTTGTAACCGAGTTCGGTTTGAAAAATATCGTCTAAAATTTCACGAACGGTTTTGTTCACATAAGAACGTGTTAAACGGCTTGTTTTATCAATTAAAGAAGAGCGGTAAGCAAAACTAAACGCTGCCTCGTGTTCTATCTTCACCAATACTTCTTTGATGGTGCTTCCCGACAAATCTAATGTTATTGTTCGCTCCAAAGGAGGCAGACTAACTTGTGCTTGCAAAGCGGATGAAACAATAAAAAATACACCAATTAGTATGGTAATCCTATAAACAATCTTTCCCATAAATTCCAATGATGTCTTTATTTTGAACAACTTTTACATTTAACAATTCTTTAATGATATCAAGAATAGTCGCCAATTCTTCATCCTTAAAGGTTACACTTACCTTGCAGTTAGCAATCTCTTGATCCATCACCACAATATTTCTTTCATAAAACGCCCCCAGTATTGTTACGACTTCACTTAAAGGTGTTTCATCAAATTTAAATACTTTCTTTTTTCTTGATTTTGGTTGCTGATATCGAGCCAATAGCTGTTTACTAATCAAATAAAAGGCTGAATCTCCGGCAATAACATCCAGTGTTTCATCATTTATTCTTAATTCAACTGCTCCTTCAACTACCAGTACTTTTACGGTATCCAAATTTGTTTTTAAACTAAATATTGTCCCTACATCAATCACCTTAAGGTTTTCAATTTCTATGATAAAAGGATTGGCCTCATCATGAACGACTTCAAATGTTCCACTTCCTTTTAATTTTAAATTTCTTCCATTGGTATTAAAATCGGCAGGAATAGTGAGTTCACTTCCCGGATCGAGCTGCACCTTAGATTGATCTTGTAGTGTAAAGGATTTTAATACATTAGCAGCCAAAATGGTACTTTCTTTGGGTATTAGAACTTCAGGTGTTTCATCCGGTAAATCAGCTATCTTATTAATTGTATTATCTTGATTGTTCCATAATCCTCCTATTGCTAAAGCTGCTATTACTAATACTGCGGCAGCATAACGTAAAAACGGTTGCGTTCTCCAAATGGAAATTACTTTTCCTTCTTCTTTAAGTTGATCCTGTACCTTATCCCATGCGGCTGCTATTTCAGGAGACTGAAATGACTTGGAATTATGGGTTAAACCAACAACTTTTTCTATTTCTTGAAACAAGTGCTCATTTTCTACACTTAAGTTCTTCCATGTACTCACAGCCATTGCTTGCTCCGGGCTTGCTTCACCTTTAAGGAAAAGCACGATTAAGGGTTCTATTTCTTGTCTATTTTTTATCATTATTTCAATAATAAAATGGTAATTAGTATATGTAAGTAAGCCGATAAAGCCTTTCTCATCAATTTAAGTGCTTTGCCCATATGATTCTCAACTGTTTTAATAGAAATGTTCAACTTTTCTGAAATCTCCTTATAGGATAATTGTTCTTCTCTACTTAATTTAAAGACTTCCCCACACTTTTCAGGAAGTTCTTGTATCGACAACATTATTTTATCGGCTAGTTCATGACTCATTAGTTGATCGCTAGCCGAATTGTTTGCTACTATTTCTGTTGTTAATTGTGTATGAACACCTTTTCGCTTTAAGCGATCTAATACATTAAGACTAGCGTTGTAAGTCGCTCTGTATAAGTAAGATTTCATATTGTTTACTTCAGTTAATTCTGCTCTTTTTTCCCATAACTTAATAAATAACTTTTGCACCACATCTTCTGCTTCATCCTGATTCTTAACAATAGAAAATGAATACCTACTCAACTCTTCATAGTATTCCCTGAATAAGACTTCTATCGTTTTCGAATCAATTTTAATCACTCCTTTCATGTAATTCTGCTCTGAAATCTTTTTTCTATTAATATTGTATATGCTTAAGACAGTCAAAATTACAGCTACCCCTATTACATTTTTGTTTTTTTTATTAAAAACATTATTAGCTGCTATCAGA
>JAESTF010000143.1 GCA_016763795.1 Flavobacteriales bacterium | reverse complement strand
CTGCTGGTCTTTCGGCAAGTAATTCTTCGGGTAATTCAAATTTAAATTTGGATAATTTCATATTCTTATTTTAGGTAAATTTTGGCTGCAAATGTAACAATATATAACGCTAAAATCAAGTGTTATTGTTAATTACAGAATAGCTAATTGAATAAAAAAAAGAGCTTAAATTTTAAGCTCTTTTAAATGTCATTTTATTACTTTTTCTTGCCATTTTTGTTGGCTTTTTTGATATACAATTCCAACGCCCTTGTCATTGATGGTGATTCTGGTTGAGGTGCTGCGATATCTATTTTTAAACCTGCTTCCTCAGCAGCTTTAGCCGTTGTTGGTCCAAACACAGCTATTCGAGTGTCATTTTGTTTAAAATCCGGAAAATTTTGATATAAAGATTTTATCCCTGAAGGACTAAAAAATACTAGTACATCATAATTAACATCAGATAAATCAGACAAATCACTACAAACTGTTCTATAAAGAGTTGCACATTTAAAATCTATCCCGTTTTCTTTTAATAAATTAGGAATAGTTGGTCTTAAAATATCGGCACATGGCAATAAAAAATTATTGTCTTTATGCTTTTTTAATAAAGGTATTAAGTCTGCAAACGTTTGCTGTCCATGAAAAATTTTACGTTTTCTGTAAACAATATATTTCTGTAAGTAAAATGCCGTAGATTCCGAAATACAAAAATACTTCATATCATCTGGTATCGTTACACGAGATTCTTCGGCAGCTCTAAAATAATGATCTACAGCATTTCTACTTGTAAATATTACAGCACTAAAATCTAGTAAATTAATTTTTTGCTGACGAAATTCATTTTTAGGCACACCTTCAATGTGAATAAATGGTCTAAAATCTATCTTTACTTTGTAATCTGTTGATAAATCAAAATACGGTGATTTTTCTGCTTGCGGCTTTGGTTGTGATACTAAAACACTTTTTACTTTCAACATATTCTTTCCTTTTTTTAGTCTAATCCGCCTCATTTATGGATGAAAATCCAATATAAAACGACCAACGGTAAAATTTCGAGGGTGCAAATGTACAAAAATATATAAACATACAGCACCTCCCTCCCCTTTCCAATTAAAAATACTCTAATTAACCTTAAACAAAAGGTAATAATACCAATTGGAAGTGCAAAATATAATATAATATATTCGAAAGGAATAGCGGTAAAATATGCAATACAAAGAACTGGAATTAACAACACTCCAAATATGTTATTGTATATCGATACATTAAATATGTATTCTGAGGCAATCGCTAGATCGTCAAAAACAAACGATAACACTTTTGAGAAAATATATTTTATAATACAAACTATTAAAACAAACCCAACTACTACTAAAAATAAATAGACGTTAGCGATTTCTAAAATTTCATCCTCTAAAGTCTCTTTTAATTGATATAGGAATAAAGATGTGGTTAAAACATAAACTATTGTCAATAATAAATTTGACCGATGGAAAAACACTTTTTCTTCTCTTATTATTTCTTGAGCAACAGTGTAATTAAATAATGCTTTTATTCCTTGTCGGTAACGGTTATTGCTAAAGGCTTTTACAACACCAACCAATAACACAGCTATTAATAACACTAAAAATTGCCAAATCTCTACACCAACAAAATGTGGTGAAGGATTAAATTCTTTCTTTATTGGTTTTTTTTCTTTAATTATTTCAGTATAACGAATAGGTATTAACGCTTCGTTTTCTATCCCATAAATAGTATCTAAATTATGCTGCAAAGAATCTGACTGATATATTGGTAAAGTTGGCACTGTTACAAAAATACGTCATTACGAGTATTTCACAAAGCAAAAGCGTGAAGCAATCTTCTCCTTTTAATGTGAAAATACCTCTCCCCTGAAAATAAGGCATAAAAAAAGCCCAAACATTCGTTTGGACTTTTTTAAATTATTTATTTAAACCTTTTTAATTCGTCATCACTTCTGTTTTATTAGCAGAGTAATTTAATTTTAACGCATTTACTTGTCGGAGTGCTTGTTTTACTTCAGTAACAATACCCATCTTCGTTTTCACATCTACTTTTAACGACCAAGTAATCTTGTTTCTTTCTTTTTCGTCTCTATCATCCTTCTCCATTTCAACAAACAATGGAATATCATCTATTGTTTTAAAAGCATCATTTAATTGTATTCTTGGTGCAGAACCAAAAGCACCTTGTAGTGCTTTTATTGGCTTTCCTATATAAATATAGGCCACTAACGACTTCTTTTCCAGTTTACTGACCTCTGTTGCTTTAGGGGTTGTATTCTCCACCTTTAAAGATGTTTCTCTCATTACAGTAGTTACCATAAAGAAGAACAACAACATAAATACAATATCTGGTAAAGATGCAGTATTTACAGCTGGTAAAGATCTTGATCCTTTTTTTCTAAATTTTCCCATTATTCAGGTCCTCCCACTTTTTTAGGTTCAGCTTCTGAAATTCGCTGAGGGTAAAATGCTTTAACTGCTCTCCATTTTTCTTTAGCAGCATCTGATGACCCCGCTTTTTGAGCTAACTCAGTAAAGGGTTTATTAAATTTTTGTTGTGCAAACTCATTTCTTAACTCATTATAGGCTGCTACTAATTCATTTTGCACTTTAATGTACATCTCATAAGAAGTTCCATTGTCATTCTGTAACGAAATAATTTGCTTTGATACTTCAACAACACCCAATCCCGGAATTTCAGTTTCCTTATATTCTGGCATAACTGGGTTTCCTACTTCAGACCTAATAAACACCTTGGCTCTCTCTCTTAGCTCTGTAACCTGCATATATTCTCCACCTACCAACAATTGATCATTCGCATTTACTAAAATTTCAAGAATATTTCGTTGTTTAATCTTTGGCGGTGGTGGTTGGTCTGCAGGAGGTATTTCTGGCAATTTCCTAATCAATCCTTTATCGGTATCCATAGTCGTGGTTACCAAGAAAAAAATCAATAGCAAGAAAGCGATATCCGCCATCGAACCAGCATTTATTTCAGATACTTCTCTTTTACCCATTCTTAATTATTTAAATGCTTTAGATATTTCTGCAAAAATTATCGCTCCAACAGCTATTACCCCTAAAATGTAAAATGCAATTAATCCTCCTTCTGAAACTTGTGAAATTCCTGCATCAGCTAAAATATCTCCATCCATATTAGAATGAACTTCATTACCTGATAATACATAAGCTATTCCACAAATAACTACTAAAGCAACAACACCTATTAATGCACTTTTTGCTTTTTTAAGATCCGTTGCCATACCTATTACAGAAAAAGCAAGTGTTACAACTACTGCAATTCCTATTAATACATAGCACCAAGTAATTAATATTCCTTCACCTACAACATCCATTGCAAATAAGATACTTAATAAGGCTGAAGACCCTAGTAATCCTATCAAAATGATGCTGAATAATTTATTATTAACACCCATAGTTCTTATTTATTTGTGATTTCGTTTTTAACTAACATATCAATTAAAGAGATAGAAGCATTTTCCATATCATTAACAATACTATCTACTTTCGCAACAATATAATTAAAGAAAATTTGTAAGATAATTGCTACAATTAATCCAAATACTGTTGTTAATAATGCTACTTTAATACCTACTGCAACAACTGCTGGAGAAATATCTCCTGCCTCTGCAATTGCATCAAAAGCTCCAATCATACCAATTACTGTACCCATAAAACCAAGCATTGGTGCTAAGGCAATAAATAAAGAAATCCAAGAAATTCCTTTTTCTAATAACCCCATTTGAACTCCACCATAGGAAACGATAGATTTTTCAACCATATCAACTCCTTCATGACTTCTTTCTAGCCCTTGATAAAAGATACTTGCAACAGGCCCTTTTGTATCTCTACAAACTTCTTTTGCTGCTTCAACACCACCACTATTTAAAGCAGACTCAATGTTGTTTAATAATTTATCTGTATTTGTTGTTGCCATATTAAGGTAAATAATACGCTCAATAACAATAGCCAATCCTAAAATAAGACAAACTAATACAATCCCCATAAATCCAGGGCCACCTTCAATAAATTTTTGTTTTATTACTTGTGTAAAAGATAAATCTGCTGGAGCCTCAGCTGTTTCAGCATCTATAGCATCTTGTGCCATTTTTTCTTCTTGAGCTTTTTTCGCTGCCTCAGCCTCTGCTGCTGCTGCATCGGCTTCTACAGTAGAATCGGCTATCACTTGTTCTTCAGGGGTTAATTCTCCACCTTCTGCGTAAACTGAATTAAATGTTCCGAATGTTAACATTCCGGCAACTGTTAATAATGCAAATACTTTTTTCATAATTTAAATAGTTTGTAATCTAACTGATTTTATTTTTACTTATTGTTTGTTTTAATTTCTATTCAACTAAAGGTTCTGTTCTTTCTTTTGTCGGTAAAAAAAACACTTCCTTTTTTCAAACAGATTGCCAAAGTACAAAAAAAAATATTTATAAAAACATTTTTTTTGTAAAGGTTCTGTTATCGGTAGCTAACCTTAATATTAAGGTTAAAGGTTGAATGCTTTTTTCACTTTAGTTACATAATCTAATTCTTCCCAAGGAAATAATTTAACTTCCATCGTTACTGTTTCTCCAGAAACATTAGTAAATGTTTTTTCTACCACTTCACAAACTCTCCCCATATGCCCATAAGCAGCAGTTTCAGAATAAATTGGTGTTCTTAAGTTAAATCTAGTTTCTATCGCATAAGGTCGCATGTCAAAAAGTTGCTCTACTTCCTTTGCAATTTCACCATCCGTCATATTTAAGTTAGATGTTCCGTAAGTATCAATAAATATACCCATTGGTTTTGCTACGCCAATTGCATAAGCAACCTGAACCAATACCTCATCACACAATCCTGCAGCAACTAAGTTTTTAGCAATGTGTCTTGTTGCATAAGCTGCTGATCTATCAACCTTACTTGGGTCTTTACCAGAAAATGCTCCACCACCGTGAGCACCTTTCCCTCCGTAAGTATCTACAATAATTTTTCTTCCTGTTAAACCTGTATCGCCATGAGGCCCACCAATAACAAATATTCCAGTTGGGTTAACATGGTAAGTAATTTGGTCATCAAACAATTCTTGAATGTGTGCTGGCAATAATGCTTTAACTCTTGGTGCCAAAATGTTAATTACATCTGTTTTAATCTTAGCCAACATATTCGCTTCTGTATCAAAATCATCATGCTGGGTTGAAAGTACAATTGCCTCAATTCTTACTGGCTTATTGTTATCATCGTATTCAATAGTAACTTGCGATTTTGCATCAGGACGTAAGTAAGGAATAGCCTTTCCCTCTCTTCTTAAAGCTGCTAACTCAACTAATAATAAATGAGAAATATCTAATGCTAATGGCATTAAGTTTTCCGTTTCATTAGTTGCGTAACCAAACATCATTCCTTGATCTCCTGCTCCTTGATCTTCTTTATTCGCTCTTTCTACTCCTTGATTAATATCTGGAGATTGTTCGTGAATTGCAGAAAGAACTCCACAAGAATTTCCATCAAACATGTATTCACTCTTAGTGTAACCTATTTTATTAATGACATCTCTTGCAATTTTCTGTACATCTAAGTAAGTCTTAGACTTAACCTCTCCTGCCAAAAAAACCTGACCAGTTGTTACTAGCGTTTCACAAGCAACCTTAGATTCTGGATCAAATGCTAAGAAATTATCAATTAATGCATCAGAAATTTGATCGGCAACTTTATCCGGGTGCCCTTCTGATACTGATTCGGATGTAAATAAATACGACATCGTAATAGTTTTTTAAATAAAAAT
>JAESTF010000142.1 GCA_016763795.1 Flavobacteriales bacterium | reverse complement strand
TTAAAGATCAGGCCTCAGGTTCATTTGCTGGAGGTACAATTTTAGAAAACAAACCTATAGGTTTTCCCCAGGATGGAGGAACTCAAAAACCATATTCGAATTTATTTTATTGGGCAAATGCTTGGTCAGATAATGGTGGGTTAATTGGAGAACACCCCCATAAGATGTTTGAGATTATGTCTTTTGTAATTGAGGGGGAAATTCAGCATTATGATAGTAAAATGGATGGATGGATATCTTTGAATAAAGGAGATGCTCAGATTATTCGTTCAGGTAATGGAATAACTCATGCAGAGCGGATAATGGAAGGGGGAAGAATGTTCCAGATTTGGTTTGATCCAAATATTAAGCAGTCAATGCTGAAAGAAGCAACTTATGATGATTATAAATCTGCCGACATGAAATATCATGAGGAAAATGAGATTGCTTATAAAGACTACATTGGTAATGGCGGGCCTATAAAAATGGATTCAGAAGGAGTGCTAATAAGCGAATTAACACTACCAGCTGGAAATCATCAGCTTAAATTAGATGAAAGCAAGATACACTCTTACTATTTTTTAGGAGGAGAAGCATTAATTGATGGCCAGGTGTTATTGGAGCATGATTTTGTAATAGTGGAAGATGAGGGTGAAATTAACATAGTTGCCAATTCATCTACAAGGTTGTTCCATATAGCCACTCCAAAACAGCTCAGTTATAAAACATATTTAGAATTAGTAAACAATTAAAATCAATATAAAATGAAGAAAACAACATTAGTAGCATTAGTATTTGGGGCTTTATTAGTTTCATGTTCTGACAACGGAAAACAAGTAGAAGCAAGTGATGCTGAAATAGTAGAAACAGTAGAAACAGAAACAACGGTTGAGTATAAAACGGTTAAAGAAGGAAGTTATTTTGATTGGAGAGCCTCTCATTTAGGAGGAGTAGAACCTCGTTTTGGAAAACTGTATGCAAAAACAGCAGAAATTTTAGTGAATAATGGAGCTGTAACTAACGCAAGTATTATTGTGGATATGACGACTTTAACAGTTGAAAATTTTGGAGATGATGCTGAAACAACAGCAAAGTTAACAGGTCATTTATTAAGTCCGGATTTATTTAATACAGAAGTTTATCCAACCTCTAAATTCGAATTAACGAGTATATCTGAGGGAACAGGAGAGTACAATTCTATGATTACGGGTAATTTAACCATCTTGGATGTAACGAAAAGTATCACTTTTAATGCAAATGTATCGGTTTCTGAAAATGAAGTTTCTGTAGTTTCTGAAGATTTCGCAATAAACAGACAAGATTGGGGAATTATTTACCATACTGAAGGTGATAAAGATGTACCTGCAGAATATGTAATTGCAAACGATATAGGTTTTACAATTAATGTATCATTAACAAAATAATATGAAATGGGAGAATGCTAATTTTTATAGGTTAGTATGCTATAGCATTCTCTCGTTTTATCTATTTATAATAGTAGAAATATGGAAGTATTAGATTTAATAAAAAATAGGTTTAGCCCGTATGCGTTTACGGATAAAAAAATGACAGAGCAAGATCTTTTAACATTGTTTGATGCAGCAGGAAAAGCAGCTTCAGCATTTAATGAACAGCCTTGGCGATTTATTTATGCATTAAGACAGGATGAAGTTGAATTTAAGGTTATTCAGGAGTGTTTAGTAGAAGGTAATCAAGGTTGGACGGGAGGAGTTTCTGCTCTAGTAATAGCAGTAGTGAGTGAAAATTATGCTAAAAATGGAAATAAAAACACTGTAGCAAAACATGATTTAGGTTTAGCGGTTGGTAATCTAACTCTTCAAGCATCAGCAATGGGAATTTATTTACATCAAATGGCAGGAATTATTCCTCAAAACTGTATTGATAAATTAAATATTCCTGAAGGGTTTGAACCTGTTACAGCGATAGCTTTAGGTTATTATGATGGAGAGTCTGAAATAAAGGAAAAAAAAGCTGTTGATGAAATAGCTTTTAAAGGAACTTGGAAATAAGCATTCTAGTTGTTGAAAAAATCTGCATTTAGATAGCTAAATGCAGATTTTTTTAGTTTACAATTAGTTTCTTAACACTGTCTTTTGTTTTAATAACATATATTCCTTTAGTCCAATTAGAAACATTAATAGTAACACTGTTATCGTTAATTGTATTTTGATAAACGATTGTTCCAATAATACTAAAAACAGATATATATATATAATCTGTATTTTTAAACTCAATAGTAACGTTATCAGAAGAAGGATTTGGATAAATATTGAAATTATTTTTCACTTTTTCTACATTTGCTATTCCAACAGCATTTGTATTTACTGCATCAAAACTGGGATTCATTAGTATAAAAGATCCTGTACCATTTTGATATCTTCCAAAAGTAATATCAGTTGTTTGCACTCCAAATGTTATTTCGTTAATTAAGTTGCCTGAAGAATTAGAGAGTAAAATTGACTCACCAGAAGACGATAGTTTGAAATTAGCGTGTAAACCTGTTTGTAAAGTATCTTTATCTGCCCAAACAATTAAAAAATTATTTGCATTGATAGTCGTTCCCGCTGGGAAAGTCCATTTTGTAATATTTGTACTGTTGTCAGATAAATAATAACCATCTAAAACAATAGGAGAAGATGTATTGTTGTATAATTCAATCCAATCATCAAATTCTCCATCTTGATCGGCCTGTATAGTTGAGTTAGAAGCGGATATTTCATTAATAACAAGATCACCTGTTACTGCTAACGTATGATATTCATGTTCAGCTCTTTCAGGTGAAAATTTTCCAGCATCATTATTATCAGAATAAATATAATATTGAATATCAGAAACTCCTATAGGGATTGTAACGCCAAATGTGCCATCTCCAGCAGTACCATCATTGTGTGTCCCGTCATCAAACATTTCAATTTTTGTAAATATGTCTTCTATGGAGTTTCTATAACCTAAATAAGCATAAGTTCCGTTAGATATATCTGTTATTATATTTGTTGTTGTATTTATAACAACAGCACTATTTTGAATGTTTGAAATTACAGGTCCAATTTTTATATATTCAGCATTACTTTGTAAATAAGTAACTCTTGCATCCATTAACTGTGTAATACCAAAAGCACCATCCTGGCCAGTAATTTGAGTCGTTATATTACTTGAAAATTCAGCCGAAGTATAAAAAGCGTTCGGATCATTACTTACATCATTTGCAACTAGACTTTGAAAAACTGCTGCTCTATTTTGATAGTCTCCTGTAACAAAATTTTCTTCTAAAATAGTTCTGAAATGAGCCATGTACATCTTTTTATATCTAACATTACTGAGGATGTTATTTACTAAGGGATAAGTATTGTCCCCTTGTCTTAGTAATGGGTCTAATTGCTGTAAAGATGTAACATCTGGTGGACCAGGAGGACCGCCACCAATCATTTCAAAACCACCTAAAGATTCATTCATATCCCACACAATAGAATTGAAACGATTATGATCATCTTTAAATAAATAATAGTTTTGTTTAAAAGGTCCAATATAGGTATCTAAACTTACCAAAACATTATCGAAAGCTAACATCCAAATAGCTCTATCAATATCCCATGAGTTTTCTATGTTGCCAAAGTTGTTGTTTAACTCGTTAGTGTAGTAAGTCATGTCATTCCAACCAAAATCAGATTGTAATTCATAATAATCAAAGTAAAAGCTAGAATCTGTACCTAAATACTCTAATGAAGAACCTCCATTTTGTACACTAACGGGGTTACATTTAAACAGTGTATTGTTTTTATTTGAATAGAATTTTTCTTTAACAAATTTTTTATTTACA
>JAESTF010000141.1 GCA_016763795.1 Flavobacteriales bacterium | reverse complement strand
CAACAATAAACAGTGCAAATTTAATCATTTTTAATTTTTATCTTTAAAAAAAAGTAACATCTGTTAGTAAAGATTAATTAAAGGTTTATACCTGTCTCTATAAATTATTTATTTTTGTCAAAATAATTACATTAAAGAATAATTTAGAACAAGTACTTTTAAAGGTTGAGGTTTAATTTTAGTTATGGATAAGGAAGAGACAATAAAACAAGCAAAGAGCAAAAAACCCATATTACCAAGGTTTAAAAAGGAAGGTGAATTTTCTCGAGTTTTAAAGGAAAGGGTTAATGAATACTTTAAAGAGCAAAATATATCTAGACATGCAAATGTAGAAATGGTTACGAAAACTATTTTTTATCTCTTATTAATGTTTGGTGTTTATTTTACGATTCTTTTTGGACCTTTTACAGGTGTTGTTTTGTTAGGTCTTGCTTTTTTATTAGGTGTTATTTCAGGGTTAATAGGATTTAATGTCGGACATGATGCAATACACGGAGGCTATTCTACTAAAGGTTGGGTAAATAATTTGTTAGGACAAACATTTACAGCTTTTGGAGCTTATGCTCCTAATTGGAAATTTACACACAATCAATGTCATCATACATACCCAAGTATTCCAGGAGCAGATGGAGATTATACTCCAGCACCAATTTTAAGGTTTCATGAAGAAAGTAAATGGCAACCAATGCACCAGTTTCAGCACATATATGTATGGTTTTTATATGCAATTTTCACATTAGAATGGGTATTAGTGAGAGATGTTAAGCAAATGAGAAAAAAACAACACTTAATTTATAAAAAACCAAAATTGAAAAAAGGAGCAATGACAAAAGTTTACATTGCTAAGCTAATATATTATGCGAATGTATTTCTTTGGCCATCACTATTGTTAGATATTCCTTGGTGGGGAGTTCCTGTAGGATTTTTAGTAATGCAAGCTGGTTTAGGTTTAACGCTTTCATTGGTATTTCAATTAGGACATATGGTGGAAAATATGCCAAAAGATTGGCCAGATGAAAACAACCAATTAAGCCAATCTTATTTAGAACACCAATGTTCTACGGCTGTTAATTTTGCTAGTAAAAGTTGGTTTGCATCATGGATGACTGGAGGGTTGAATACTCAAATAGAACACCATTTATTCCCTAATATTTGTAGTATTCATTATCGTAAAATAGCTCCTATTGTTAAAAAAACTGCCAAAGAATTTGATATATCTTATCGTGAATATTCAACATGGCACGAAACATTAGCAGCACATTACCGATTATTGAAAGGGTTAGGGAAGAAGGTTGCTTAATTTTTTAATTCTTTCTGACTATCAATATTTAGAATATTTCTTTGATTAAGATTCTCTTTTGATAGTAGTGATGAATTAAAAAAAAAGTAATGTTTTGAAGTTGTGATTTAAAGTATTCACTGATTTTTTTTAGGGATTCTCTTTTTACTAGCTTTAGCAAGTGGATTAAAATCGATACACAATTGAATCCAATATTCTAAATCAGTATCCATATCAATTCCGTAAGGACTAATAAATACATAACCATTCATGGCTCTTCCTGTAAAGTCCATTTCACTACAACCCTCTTTATTAAGTGCTTCTTTATAGATGTCTGGACCAATACGTGCCATTAAGTTATCTTTAACAATACCACAGCACATTTTATGATCTACCATAAAACATAGTCCTCCCATCATCTTTCTTGCTTCATAGGAAATTCGTTTTTCATTTAAAACGTTTTTTATTCGGTCTGCTAAATATTCATCGTAAGCCATAAATTATTTTTTTCCTCCTGCTAATTTCCAACCTAGCCAGGCCATTGGTAAATATGCGAAAACTAAATCTATAATATTATACCACGTAGGTGCTGGGAACATGAAAACAGCTGCAATACCGCCTAAAAGAAACCATCCACTAAGTGAAAGGGCAAAAATTTTCTTTTTGGTTGTTGCTATTTTAGCAACGACAAAAGCACCAGCCAAAGTTCCTAAGCCATGCGCTAAGAATACTGTAATATAATTTATAGGACCTAGTAAATGTATGGTAGAGGCCAAGGTTTCCATAGTTGAATTATCAAAATCTTCAGGGTTAGGAATAATTAAAGGGCCTAATTCAATTATTCCCATATTAATTACACTTCCGATAATTATACCACTAATTACTGCTAAAATGTTCCTTAATATTTTCATAGTTATATAAGATTAAGTATGAATGGAAACTTCAATAAATTTAGAAGCTGGAGTATTACTTTTTTTAGCCACACTATTTACTGGAACTAAAACATTTGTTTCAGGAAAGTAGGAAGCAATGCAGCCTTCAGGAATATTATAACTTACAATTTTAAAGTTGTTGGCTTTTCTTTCTTCACCATTAAAATGACTAGTAAGACCAACTATCTGTTCTTGTTGGAACCCTTTCTTTTTCATATCAGAAGGGTTCATTAAAATAACTCTTCTTTCGTTAGAAATACCTCTGTATCTATCATCCATTCCATAAATGGTAGTATTGTATTGATCATGAGTTCTAATAGTCATCATAATGAAATTACCAGTTGCAATCTTTTCTTTAGGAAGTTCATTTACAGTGAAATGAGCTTTTTTATCAGGAGTTGTAAAAGCTCTTGTTCGGGATCCATTTGGTAATGAAAAACCTCCAGAAATACGAACTTTCTTGTTGAAATTATCAAAACCAGGAATCGTAGCTTCAATATGACTTCTAACAACATCATAGTTGTCAATCATATCATCCCAGTTAGTAGAACTTTTTTTAAGTGTAGCATTTGCAATTCCTGCAATAATAGCTGGTTCACTTTTAAGATTTTCAGAAGCAGGAGTAAGGGATCCTTTACTTTTGTGAACTATTCCCATAGAGTTTTCTACGGTAATAAATTGTTTTCCACTTTTCTGAATGTCTGTTTCTGATCTTGAAATACAAGGGAGAATTATTGCTTCTTGTCCGGTAACTAAATGACCTCTATTTAGTTTAGTGGAAATTTGAACTGTTAATTCGCATTTTTGCATTGCCTCACCAGTGAATTGACTGTCGGGTGTTGCAGAAATAAAGTTTCCCCCCAAGCCAATAAACACTTTTATTTTTTCTTCGTCCATTGCTTTAATGGCTTCTACAACATCATAACCATGTTCTCTTGGAGCAGTAAATTGAAACCGTTCATCTAATTTTTTTAAGAAAGGTTCTTTAGGTTTCTCCCAAATCCCCATCGTTCTATCTCCCTGTACGTTACTATGCCCCCTTACTGGACAAGTTCCTGCTCCAGATTTTCCAATACTCCCTTTTAGCAATAGAACGTTTACAATTTCTTGCACGTTTTCAACACCATTTTTATGTTGAGTGATTCCCATTGCCCAACAGATAATAGTTTTCTTTTTTGTTATGAGCAATTGAGCAAATTCTCTTACTTTTTTATCAGAAACGCCAGATTCTTTAACAGCTTCTTTATAATTTGAAGCTTTTAAATGAGTGATTAAATCTTCATAATTATCACAATGCTGTTTAATAAACTCATGATCGAAAACACTGTTCGGGTTTTTCTCTTCAGCTTCCAACATTAGGATCATAGCAGCTTTTAATAAAGCAACATCACCATTTATTTTGACTTGTAAAAAGAGGTCTTCTAATTTTGTCCCTCCAGTTAACATTGCTAGCGGACTTTGAGGATCTACAAAAGTGTTTGTTCCAGCTTCATCTAAAGGGTTAATAGTGACAATTTTTCCTCCATTTTTTTTACATTTTTCTAATGCAGCTAACATTCTTGGATGGTTTGTTCCTGGGTTTTGGCCCATTACAATAATCAGTTCAGCTTCATATAGATCTTCTAGTGTAACGGATCCTTTTCCAATTCCAACGGTAGCGCTTAATCCTACACCACTTGATTCGTGACACATATTAGAACAGTCGGGTAGGTTGTTTGTTCCAAACTGACGAACCATCAATTGATACATGTAGGCAGCTTCATTACTTGTTCTTCCTGAAGTGTAAAATGCAGCTTCGTTTGGAGAGTTTAAAGCAGATAACTTATCACCAATTTTAGTGAACGCATCACTCCAAGAAATTGGTTGGTAATGAGAACTTCCTTTAGCTAAAAACATTGGCTCGGTTAAACGCCCTAATTTACCAATGTAGTAATCTGTTTGTTTACTTAATTCTTCTACAGAGTGTTTGGATAAAAAGCCAGCTGTTATTCTTTTATCTGTTGCTTCTTCAGCAATTGCTTTAGCTCCGTTTTCACAATATTCACCTAATATAGATGGTTTTTTAGGGTCTGGCCAAGCACAACCTGGACAATCAAAACCATCTTGTTGATTCATTTTGTTTAAAAGTTTTAAACCTTTAGCCAATCCCATTTCATCAGCTATATGCTTTATAGAAGATGTTATAGCTGGCATACCAACCGCTTTTGTTTTAGGTTCAGTAATTTTTAAATCACTAAATTTTTCAGGGGGTACTATTGTTACTTTTCTATTATTCATTAAATGATTCTAATTGTCTAAATTCCTAATTGTAAACGTATATTCTGATTCGTTTCTTGTAAAACTGCCTTCTAATTGTTCTGCTAAAGTTTCTATTAAACCTAACCCAAACCCAGTATAATCTTTTTGAGGCTCAAGCCAAGTACCATTGTCAGTATAAATTAATTTAAAATTACCACCACTTCCTTTTATGATACTAATTTTTATATGTCCTTCTTTTTTGAAAGCATGTTTAATAGAGT
>JAESTF010000140.1 GCA_016763795.1 Flavobacteriales bacterium | reverse complement strand
TAGATAGAGATGTGTTGGATTGACTTAATTGTCTCAATATGGGAATTTATGATCAATTGTGGGGTTATTTCCAAGGCTTAAAATCTTGTGTCCATTAGGACGTGCGGGTTCAAGTCCCGCCTCGAGTACTAAAAGCCTTAACTTCGGTTAAGGCTTTTTTGTTGCAAAACGCTATTAGAAGGGCTTCCACCCTCTATAAGCAAACTTAAAACCCAAGCATTTATGTTTGGGTTTTTTGCTTTTTAGAACTTTTCTTTAGTTGTTAAATTTATAACTAAGCTTGGTATTACTTCAGTTTCCTATCGAGAGGTTTTACTTTAAGTACTTGCGTAAAACATATATAACATGAATGATAGAGGAGCTAGGTTCTAATGCCAAGATATTTCTGGTCACACAAAAAATGAGGTCTTAAAGAACCATTATATTGCCTTAGAATATACAACTGCAAAATTGAATGATTTAGATTTTTTTTTCGCATTTCATATTTCCTTTATTATTAATATATTTGAAGACGTCATATTTTTTTGGAGTAAGAACTGATAACAAATTCAATATTGATATTTTTTGATGATATATTAGACAAAGGGGCTGAAAGATCTACGAACAAACAGTTATCTTTAAAAGGTTACTTGTCGATAATTGCTGCTGGATGTAGTTTAGTAGTTAGCTTAAATAATAATATATTAGATTTTTTAAAGCAATATTCTACTTTATTTCCTGATGTAAATAAATTTCTCCCTCTAGTACTTTTAGCTGTTTTGACTATTCTTCTTAACAATGTATACAAAGCTAAAGTGGATTCTGAAGGAAATGGAAAAATGTATAAGTACTCAAACTTACCAAGACAATTATCTAAAATATTTACAATCCCATTGCTAGTTGTGTTGATATATAGCTCTATTTCGATATACAATAAGCTTAAACCTATGGAACAGCCTGTTATTGTCTTTATAAAAGGAGTAGACAATATGCCTCTTCCTTATTTAAGTATACGAGTACTTAATGAACAAAAATTGGATATAACCCAAGGTTCGATTGAAACAACTTCTGTAGATGGAAGAGCAACCATAACAAGTAAAAAATATATTAATAGTTACTCTTATCTATTTACAGTAAAAGATAATAAAGAAATTTACATTCCTTTTAGCCAATTACAAAAAGTTGATTCTACTGTTTTTAATAAAACGGCCTATTATATAATACTGAAGTGATTTACATTTCTTCATATGCAATTAATATGTATAAAAAACATTTATTTTTCTTTGTAGTAGCAATATTAGTTTGGAATTATTCTACAGGTCAAGTTCACGAAAAGTTTTATGAGAAATATTACTCTATTTCACATTTACAAACATTAGTAGAATTAGAGCAAGATAGCATTATTTCTATATTATCAGGCTCCAATAGGCAAATTGCAAAATCGATTCAAATTGAAGTTAGAAATAGTAATAACTCAAGGCTAGTTTTATCTTCATATAAGGATACAACAAGAACAGTTGTTATATCAAATAGTTTTCTAATCACTTTAGCGAAAATAACAGATGCATTTGTTATACAACAAACTATTGATGAAAAAATTCCATCGGCAAAATACTTGTACTATTGCGCAGAAAATTCTAATGATAATATTCTTGGACCAACTATTTACTTTAAATTGAATCCTGAAAAAGTTAAGAATATTTACCTTGAAAGAAGCAATTATACGTTTAGATATGTTCTGTTTAAGCGAGTTATAAGGTTTATTCTGCTGCACGAATTTGCTCATCATATTAAAGGAGATTTGGACAGGAACAAAAAATCGTCAAAAATTTATCAAGAGATAAAAGCAGATGAATTTGCAATAGATATTATGGAATCTACAGGATGGTCTTCTCTGATATCAACTCATATTATGATCTATTTTTATTTTCTGGATAATATAGATAATATAGATAATTTCGAATCTTTACATCCTACTGGTATAGAAAGATTATCGTTGGTAATTAACTCAAGTTTATTCAATTTACACAAACATTATCAAGTACCAGCATCAGCCAAAATTCACCTAAGACCTTACAAAGAAACGTTCAATATTTTACATGATCAGGGTTTGTCAATATATCCAATGCTATTGGCAGGTATGAACCAAGATTATGATACGTACTTAGAGATGGCTAAAAATGGAAATACTTCTGCTCAAATTAAAATGGGAATTATGCATTTTAAAGGAATTAATGGCTGGATAAAGAACAAAGAGCTTGGTTTTAAATGGCTAAATATATCTGTCAAAAATTCAGAATTTGGTGCTCTAGTTTTAGGAATGTTTTACGAATACAACTTTGATCTGGATTTGGCACTAAGGGCTTATAAGGTAAGTATGGGGAAAGGAAGTTATTACGCAAAGGAATTGTACCATAATTTACAACAATGGAATCAAGATCATTCAGAACTCTATAAAACTGGAGCAAAAATTTATTTTAATAGAACCCATCAGAATTGTATAAACTCATGCCTCTCTGAAAAAAACTCTAATAAAGAAGAATGCGAAGACGAGGTTTGTAATTACTACATAGACGAGATGCACAATGAATTAATGAATTACAGACGCAGTTTCGACAAAGCATTAAAGAAAATCCATAAAAATAGATAAGATGAAAAAAAACCTAATTATACTTTTATTAATTTTTACTTCTACAATAACTTTTGTTAAGGCCAAAATTATATACATTAAAGGAACACTTCCTCAAGGACTTAAAGTAAGTGCCTTTGATCCTAGACCAGAAAAGAAATGCAGAATTTTAATTAAAGAGGTGGGGACATCTGATTTTATAATAGCAAAGACCATTGCTAAAAATAGAAATGGTTTTATTGCTCAATCTAATCTTAAATTATCGGGTGATTACATAAATATTCAAATAGAATTACAAGGACATAATAAATGGTCTGGTGATGCCCGCATTATAACAATAAATAATAAAAGTATTTTGGATATAGGAACTGTTAAATTTATAGCTGTTCTAACACCAAAAATTAAAAGTGTTATTCTTACCAGGCACAGTGCCACCAACTGTTTAAATTACCAAGTTCGTTTTAACAACCCTACGAGTGGAAATTATTCATTTGTTAATATGATGGTTCAAATTGACATTAAATATGATTTTTCTGTTGCTGGATTGTCTACCAATAATACTGCTAGTTTGAAATATAAGCTAGATGATAAATTGTACTTACATCCAGAAAGAAAGGTAGTTATAAAGGGGACTGAATTGATTAATAACCCTAAATATTTAGTTGACTTTACTGGGAAAATAAAATTTTACAGAAATAAAGGAATAATTCGAATAATATTAAACGTAGAAACGGATATTGACCTTCCAGAAAATGGAAGCAATTATATTCAATTTGAACTACCAAAATTACTTAAAATAGTAAATACAAGTGAGATAATTGACGACCCTATGTTTGATGACACGAGCTTTAAGTTGATTGAATTCAAGACTAGCACTTTAAAACAAACCATCTTTAAATTTAAATCTACTAACCATGAAATACCTTCAATATCATTTAAAAAGAAACATTAAAAATGTTTCTTTATTCGTAATTTTTCTAACTCTTTGGAATACTTCGTATACGCAGACGGAAACTCAATATTATGAGTCATTTTTTACCAACACCAACCTTGAGAAAATATTAGAAGAGCAAAGGGATAGTCTACTTAAAATGTTTAATGAGAACGATAAAACACTCATTAATTCTATTCAAATGGAGATTGTCAATAGCAAGGATATACGTCTTATTGAATCCTCTTACAACAACAATGTTAGAAAAATTACCATCTCAAATACTTTTTTAAGAACATTGGCAAAAATATCTGATGCTTTTCATATTGAAGGAACCATAGATAAAAGTAAGCACACATATGAGTATTTAGATTTTTGTGTAGAAAACTCAGATACTACTATTTTAGGCCCAGCAACATTTTATAAACTAAATCCAAATAATATCCAACAATATGTTTCATCACAAAGTATTAACGGTAGAATTGCTCTTTATTTTTTATCCTTAAGATTTATATTGCTACATGAGTATGCTCATCATGTAAAAGGACATTTAGAAAATAATATTACTAACGAAAAAAGTAAAGTTGATCAAGAAATTGAAGCTGATAATTATGCCATGAAGTACTTTAGTGACTTAGGGTGGCCACCTGCTTTGATTAGTCAAATGATGTATTTTTTTTACAAGTTAGACAATTCAGAAAATATCACTGACAATGAGTTTTCGCACCCAACTGGCCTAGAAAGAACTAGTTCATTGATTTCTAATAGTTTAATGCATCTTGAAGAGACATATAAAAAGATGTCTTCTTTGGCTCCTATTATCATGTCATATGATGATTTTTATACGCTAATTTACGATGGAGGTATTCAGATATATGGAGAGTTACTGGATGATATGAATCAAGATTATGATACTTATTTAGAACTAGCTGATAATAAGAATATAGCTGCTCAGATAAAAATGGGTATGATGTATTACCGTGGTACTAATGGTTGGAAAAAAAATGAAAATGAAGGACTGAAATGGCTCAAGAAATCATCAAAAAAATCTGATTTAGGAGCTCTAATATTGGGGATGACTTATGAATATAAAGGTGACTTAAGTGGTGCTATAGAAGCTTACAAATTAAGTGCAAAAAAAGGTAATTATTACGCAGAAGAACTACTGGTAGATCTAGAAAAATGGCAATTAAACAATCCTAGTCATTATGAGATTTTGATGCTTCATCACCTCAAAAAAATGTATGATGGGTGCATGAGTTCTTGCCAAACAAAATACAAGAATTCGGAAGTTGATTGTAGAGATGATTTTTGCAATACTTCTGTTGTCAGTATGCACTACAGATTGATGCATTTTAGGCATCTCGTATCACCAGAAAAATAGTGTAATCCTATTAAAATTAGGTTTCATCGATAACTAGGAGAGATTAGAATAGACTTACAAAATCTTGTTGTATGGATAACTAATAATATGTATTGTATTTACACAAAAAGTGGGGGTACAAAAGTTAATATATCTGTCGCATTAATGCATTTTCAATCAAGCGCGGTATTCAGCGTGGTATTTCGCAGAAATTGGCTTAAAATGTTCCTAAGTGCACTAAAACGCAGGTATTATTTACCCCTTAAAATCCCCTTTACCTTGTGTTGTACTTAGGTGTTTAACGTGAACTACTGTGGTGTCAGCGAATAATAAAGACTTTATAGAGTCAGGCAACTCAATTTTATGTGCCAACAAATTTCCAGAGAAAAATATAAAAATAAGTAGAAGTTTTTCATTTAATCTGATATGTCGATTTTTTGAATTATCGATAACGGCTCATACTAAAATGACGTGAGCCTTTTAGCTGTGATTAGTTTTAGAACTAAAGATAGTCATTTTTGAATGAGCTATTTTACGAAGCATTGGGGGAGCATGCAACTTAGGTAGTGTTAGCGGTTAGTTTTTATTGACTCTTATATTATTATATTCAAATGATTCTTTCAAATTGTGTATTAATCTAATTTCTGATTCCCATTCTAGGTATTCATTTTCAAATTCGTTAAAATCACTAGGAATTCCTTCTTTCGTTGGGCAATTGGAGTAATCATTCAGTGGGAAAATGCTGAAAAATCAAACAGAATCACTTTGCATTGTAGAAAAGATAGAGTTCTGACTCAATGAGTAACATCAGATTTTACGATTTCAGAAGCTAGTCATTTCATGATTATCAATCATGGAAAAGAGCTCAGTAGAGTTAGGGGGGAATATTTTTGTTATGAAGCAATCGGATAATCTGAAAATTAAAAGGCACCAGCCGTGTTCGATAAATAGTGAAGCGAATCCACAAAATCTAACTATATTTGCCTAAACGCTTAAACGCCTAAAATGCGCCCATTTCTGATCTCGGCTGGAATCAAGTTGCTTGT
>JAESTF010000139.1 GCA_016763795.1 Flavobacteriales bacterium | reverse complement strand
TCACTTCATTTTACATTCCCGATAAAACGGGAGTAAAATATCGTTCAGAATGACATTTGTAGAGAATTAAAAATCAAAAGTCATTCGTTTTCCTCTGTAGTCTTCGTCAATTGCTCCCATGTTAAATACCAAGTGTCCGTTCACAAAAGTTTGCATTATTTTAGATTTAAAGGTTTGTCCTTCCATAGGAGACCAACCGCACTTGTAGAGTAAGTTTTCTTTTTCAACTGTCCAAGGGTTGTCTAAATCAACTACCACTAAATCGGCATAAAATCCTTCTTTAATAAAACCTCTTTTTTCTATTCTAAAACAATCAGCAACAGCATGGCTCATTTTTTCTACTATCTTTTCGATAGAGATTTTGTCATTATGGTAATGTTCGAACATAGCCACTATTGCATGTTGTACCATTGGCCCACCAGAAGCAGAGTTGAAATAAGTGTTTAGTTTTTCATCAATAGTATGAGGAGCATGGTCTGTAGCAATTACATCAATAGTTCCATCAATAACTGCTGCTAAAATAGCATCTCTATCAGAAGCTTTTTTTACTGCAGGGTTCCATTTAATAAAAGCGCCTTTGGTTTCATAATCTTCATCAGAAAACCACATGTGGTGGATGCAAGCTTCAGCAGTAATTCTTTTTTCTTTTAAAGGAGTTTTGTTTTCTAATAAACCAATTTCTTTAGCAGTAGATAAATGAAATAAATGAAAACGGGTATTGTGTTTTTTTGCTAACTCAATAGCTAAAGAGGAAGATAAATAACAAGCTTCTTCACTTCTAATTTCTGGATGGCACGTTACAGGAACATCTTCTCCGTATTTCTCTTTATAAATCGCCATATTGTTTCGGATGGTTGTTTCATCTTCACAATGTGCAGCAATTAATAATTTACATTTTGAAAAAAGCTCTTCTAAGGTTTCCTTATTATCTACTAACATGTTTCCAGTAGAAGAGCCCATAAATACTTTTACACCACAAACCGTTTTAGGGTCTGTTTTCAACACCTCTTCAATATTATCGTTAGATGCTCCCATGTAAAAAGAGTAATTGGCTAAAGAATCTTTAGCTCCTATATCGTATTTGTTTTGTAATAATTCTTGGGTTAATGTATTGGGAACGGTATTAGGCATTTCCATAAAGGAAGTAATTCCTCCAGCAACTGCAGCAGTAGATTCTGTATTGATGTTTGCTTTATGAGTTAATCCTGGCTCACGAAAATGCACTTGATCATCAATCGCTCCTGGTAATAGATAGTTATTATGAATGTCAATTATTTCAGCATCAATTCCTGAAATATCATCATCAGCTTTATAAATTTTAGCGATTCGCTCGCCATCTATCAAAAGGTGTCCTTTAAAAATTTGACCTTCGTTAACTATTTGTGCATTTGTGAGAAGTGTTTTCATAATATTCTTTTGTCATTCTGAACAATAATTTGTCACCCTGAGTTTATCGAAGGGTTTAACAAATTGAAGTGAAGGATCTATTGTATAACGATACGAAATTATCGAAATTTAATAGATAAAAACCATTGTATTTGATTGTAAAATGTTTTTTGTTGGTTGACGTATTTCCGTTAGGGATAGGAGTGGCATCCTTTTAAATTACCTGCCTGTTGAGCCTGTTTTGCGAATTAGCAAAAGCTACGAAGCGAAAGAGTAAATTTAAAAGATAAAACGGATAGCTCGTTAAAACGCCCAAAACAGTTTCTTGAAGTTTGTAAGAATGTAAATTTGATATTCTTTGATTAGGTAATAGATTTTTCACTTCATTTTTTAGTGAAAATAAATTTTCAAAAAAATATTGTTTAGAATGACATTGTGGGAGAAGAACTATCTTTCGTACTTTCTAAACCAACTTTTCATTTTCATTTGGACAACTCCGAAAATAGCTTCTTTAAAAATTCCACCACTCATTTTAGATTCACCTTCTTGTCTGTCGGTAAAGATGATTGGAACTTCAACTACATTAAAACCAAACTTAATCGCAGTAAATTTCATTTCTATCTGAAAGGCATATCCTTTAAATTTAATGGCATCTAAATCAATTGTTTCTAATACTTTACGAGTGTAGCATTTAAAACCTGAAGTGGTATCTCTAATATCCATTCCGGTAATTATTCTAACATAAGCTGAAGCGTAATAAGACATTAAAACCCTACCCATTGGCCAGTTTACTACATTTACGCCAGATTTGTAACGCGAACCAATAGCTAAATCTCCACCATCTTTTGCACAAGCATTATACAGTTGTATTAAATCTTCTGGATTGTGAGAAAAATCACAATCCATCTCAAAAATAAATTGATAATCTTTTTGTAGCGCCCATTTAAATCCATGAATGTAGGCTGTTCCTAATCCAAGTTTTCCTTTACGCTCTTCTAAGTGAAGTTGAGTAGGAAATTCAGTTTGTAATTTTTTTACAATAGCACCAGTTCCATCAGGAGAGCCATCATCAACAATCAGAACATGAAAAATCTTTTCTAAAGAAAATACTTTACGTACCATCTTCTCAAGATTTTCTTTTTCGTTGTAGGTTGGTATGATTACTATACTATCTGACATGATGCTTTTAAACGCTTGTAAATATAATTAATTGCCAAATAGAAATTACAACTGCGTATAAAATTGTGTTAATTGATGTTAATCTTTGCTTATCGAATTACTGTAATATTACCTTTTTTGAATGTTTCATTTACAATATTTTCGTCTGTTATTGCCGAAGGAGTTATACATTTGGTAGTTAAATGATAAACGAAAACACCAGGATCTACTGGGCTTCCATTGTATGTGCCATCCCAACCTATTGATTGGTCATTGGTTTCAAAAATCAATTCACCCCAACGATTATATATTTTAAATGAGATTTCATCTATTCCTCCACGAACAAAAAGGACATCGTTTTCTCTATCTCCATTTGGTGTAAAAGCATTTGGAACAAAAACTTCTGCTAAAGCTAACTTTTCTATAGTAGTTGTATATGAGTCTGTACATCCATTTGCAGTTGTAATGGATAATGATATATTGTAGCTTCCACTACCTGGATAGGTATGGTTTTCACTAGAAGAAGTTGAAGTGTTTCCATCTCCAAAATCCCAACTATAATTAGTAACAACTATTTTATCTAAAGATGATGAAGCAACAAATTCTACACCGTAACTACATTTTATATTTTGGATGTTATGACTAAAGCTAAAATTAGGATAAATAGTTATTTGTAACTGTGTAGTGTCTCCACAAGCAGGGCTATCTGTATATGCAATTAATATAGGGTTATATGTTCCTGGAGAAAGGTAAGAGTAGTTAGGGTTACTTAAATTGGAGGTATCTGTTAGAACTGAACTGACGCCAAAGTCCCAAAAATAATTTACAGGATATAATCCATCAAATGAAGAATTTCCAAAAAAACTAACATCAGCCGAACAAGGAATGTCTGTTAAGGAGCTACTTAATATAAATTCTGGAAAAACAGTAACGGTAACTGTCCCTGTATCATTACATCCTGGATTTTGAGGGGAATAAGAGATAAGAGTAACTGTATAAGTGCCAGTGTCTGGATATGTATAGCTCGGATTTTGATTGTTTGAATTTCCAAGACCATTTCCAAAATTCCAATCAAAAATTACGTTGCCAGTACTATCCAAAGAAGTATTAGAATTAAAGATAATATCTTGCGTACAGGGTTCATTTGTGAAATTCATATTCTGAATAAATTCTGGTAAAATGGTTACAGTTCCATAAGCAGTATCATTACAAGCAGGATTTAAAACTGAAAAAGCAATTAATGTTACCGTATAAGTTCCTGTATCTGGATAGGTGTATGATGGAGTAAATAAACTTGATGTATCAGACGTGGTGGTTCCATCTCCAAAATCCCAAAGATATGTTCCTGCACCACTACTATTATTGACAAAGCTAGCAGTAAAACTTTCACAGCTGAAATTTGGTGCAACTAAAGCTGCAACAGTAATGTTAACACAGGGAACTACATTGAATTGAAAATCTCTTTTAGTTTCACTTAAAAAGACACCATTACGGTATTCAGAAACTTTCATACCTACAACAAATTGGCCTAATGGGCCTGGAGTTGCGGTTAATAATCCTGTATTCGGATCTATACTTAAAGGAATGCTTCCTCCTAACATATCGAGTGTATTATAAGGCGCATTCCATAAAACCAAAGGATAAGGAGGGTTGTTTGGGGGTTGAGGCATAGGTACAGTTTGATTGGCTCCATGAAAAGGTTGAAATAATTCATAATATAAAGAATCTCCATCGGGGTCGCTTGCCGAATGATCAAAACTAAAAGGTAATGAAGAGCAAATAAATGGCGGAGGCCAATTATTGAAAATAGGATTACTGTTTATTACTTCAATAGAGGTGTCAGGAATAGTCGCGTAATAAGTCGCTCCAGTTGCAAGAGGATTGATAATGTTTAAAATGGTCATGTTTCTACAACAACGCTGGTAAGCTATTTGATATCCGCCAGAAATAGGAGGTAAATTAATAGTATCAACATATGTAACAACATCAGAGCAAACATTGGTAGGAGGAATTACACAGGGACTATTGATGAGGTTTGGAAGAGTGTCAGGAATGGAATGACGCATAATTAATGATTGAATAAGTATATTGTTCATATTAAAGATTCCAATACTTGCAATGCTATCAGAAAAAATTGCAGCTGGGTTACCGTTTACACAATCTCGGTAAACAGTTAATGTTATTTGATAATCATTATTGCCTAAATAGAGGTAGTTTAATTCACCTCCAACAATATGAGTTGCTTTAGCTGTAGGAACAAGTAAAGCGATAAATGTTATTATGAAAAGGAGTTTTGTCATTGTTAGTTAGACGGAAAGGATTAGTGTTTAGTTGCAAATTAAGGGGGTCCAATATTGTTTTTTATTTGAGGAAGAGAGATGTTAAATCGTAAAATTAATAACCGAGCTATTATAATAAGAGCAATTGGTACAATTTGAAGAATTGGATTTTGAACTTCAAGTTTAAGGAGTAAAAGGTAAATAGCTCCTCCAACAATACTAATAGTTGCATAAATTTCTTTTTTAAAAATAACGGGAGTTTCGTTGACTAAAACATCTCTAAGTACACCACCGAAAGACCCTGTAATTGTTCCTAAAATGATACAGTTTAGAAAGTGAAGGTCATTTTCTAGCCCAATTTGAACTCCTGTAATTGTAAAAAGGCCAAGACCAACAGCGTCAAAAAATAATAAATGCTTGTTAAATTTGTTAAGCTTATTTCTAAAGATAATCGCTAAAATTACACCACCTAATATAACATAGAGGTGAGTTGATTCATTCAGCCAAAAAACCGTTTTATCCGTTAATAGCATATCTCTAATGGTTCCACCACCAACAGCAGTTATAAAGCCAATAATTAAAACACCAAAAGGATCAAAATTTTTATTGATTGCTTTTAAAGCTCCCGATATTGCAAATGTTAAAGAGCCTAATAAGCTGATATATATTAGTATAGTTTCCATTTTTTCATTAAAAGCTTGTGTGTAATTGATGCGTTTGATTTAGTTGATGATACAATTTTTCTGCTTGTTCATGATACAATGTTTGAGCTCCATCAGAATATGCTTTTTCAGGATTTTCATGTGCTTCAATAATAACTCCATCCGCTCCACACATTACTCCGGCTAAAGCCATTGTTCCAACATGTTGCCTTAATCCAATTCCATGAGAAGGGTCTACTACCACTGGTAGATGAGATTTTTCTTTTAGGATCGGAATCGCATTCAAATCTAAAGTATTTCGATAGGCGTTTTCATAAGTTCTAATGCCTCTTTCGCACAATAGAATTTTTTCATTTCCATTAGAGAAAACATATTCTGCCGAAGCCAATAGTTCTTCAATTGTTCCTGACATTCCTCTTTTAATCATAACAGGTTTGTCTACTTTCCCTAAGATATCCAAGAGGTTAAAGTTCTGAGAGTTTCTTGCCCCAACTTGAAAAATATCTACATAATCTAACATTTCTTCAACCTGAGAAACTTGCATTACTTCGGTAATTACCTTTATTCCATTTTCAGAACAGTGCTTGTAAAACATTTTTAAACCATCCATTCCCATTCCTCTAAAAGCATAGGGAGAGCTTCGTGGTTTGTACACTCCCCCACGCATTATTTTGATGTTATTTTTTACCAAATGGGCAACGGTAGTTTCTATTTGTTCTTCCCCTTCAATAGAACATGGTCCAGCCATTATTGCTAAATCAGAACCTCCAATGGTAACATTGTCTCCTAAATCTATAACTGTATTATTGACTTTCCATTTTTTAGAAACCAATTTATAGGCATCAGATACTCTATGAATATCTTCTATCCCGTTGAGGTTTCCAATACTCCTCATATCGAAATCACCTTTAGGGATTCCAACAATGTAATTTTTGAATTGCGTTGAAATAATGTTCGATTTAATATTTAAATCAGACAGTTTATTCAAAAGAACGTCTTGTTCTTGAGTTGTAATATTATTTGATAATTGAATAATCATAGTACTGTAGTAATAAATTCTTTAACTGTTTGTTTGATATTTTTACTGCCTTCAAATGCTTTTATAAAAGCACTTCCTATTATTGCTCCCTCAGCATGTTGGCAAGCAGTATCAAATGTTTTTTTATCTGAAATCCCAAAACCAATCAATTTCGGATTCTTTAATTTTAAATTGTTTATTCGTTTAAAATAGTCGATTTGAGATTGTTGAATATCACTTTTAGAACCAGTAATTGCAAAAGAAGAAACAACATATAAGAATCCTGAACTTTTTGAATCAATCAATATTATTCGTTCATCTGTAGTTTGTGGAGTAATTAAGAAAATCATATTTAATCCTAAACTTTCAACTTTTTGCTGATGCTCCTTTTCATAAATATCTAATGGTAAATCTGGAATGATAAATCCATCAACACCAACAGCTTTTGCTTTTTCAAAAAAAGAATCAGCTCCATATTGCAAAACTTGATTGTAATAACCCATTAATACAATAGGGATTTCAACTGTTTTTCTGATTTCTTCAATCTGATTAAAGATTAACTCTAAAGTAATTCCGTTTTTAATAGCAACCTGACTACTGTTTTGGATAGTTGGTCCATCTGCTAAGGGATCTGAAAAAGGCATACCTATTTCCACCATGTCAACACCATTATTAGCTAATTCTTTAACAACCTCAATTGTATCGTTGAGGTTTGGATATCCCGCAGTGAGATATATGTTGAGAATGTTTTTTTTCTCTTTAAATAATTTTTCTACTCTTTTCATTTTCATTTCTTTTTTGTCATTCTGAACAATATTTTATCTGAAATTTATTTCAGCTTAAAATGAAGTGAAGAATCTTATTATAGATACTTCATTTTGTTTTATTCCAACCTACTAAATAGGTTGATAAAACTACATTCAGTATGACATCTCTCTAATATATGTTTCCATGTCTTTATCTCCTCTTCCCGAAAGGTTAATGACAATGTTTTCTGAGGGTTTAAATTCTATTTTATCCAAAGCGGCTAAAGCATGAGATGATTCCAAGGCCGGAATAATTCCTTCTAATCTTGTTAGTTGATAAGCAGCTGTTAATGCCTCTTTATCTGTAGCACCAATAAATGTTCCTCGTCCGCTCTTAAATAAATGAGCATGTAAAGGTCCAACTCCAGGATAATCTAACCCCGCAGAAATAGAATGTGGTTCCGTTATCTGACCTTCGCTATTTTGCATTAATAAAGTTTTACTTCCGTGGATAATTCCTTCAGTTCCAACTTGAGTAGTTGCAGCAGTTTTATTTGTTGTAATTCCTAAACCGTCTGCTTCAACCGCAATCAATTCTACTTTATCATTATTTGAATAATGGTAGAATGCCCCAGCTGCGTTACTTCCACCACCAACACAAGCAATAATTCTATCAGGATAATCTCGGCCAGTTTTTTCGATTAATTGACTTTTCATCTCTTCACTAATAATAGATTGGAAACGAGCGACCATATCAGGATAAGGATGAGGTCCAACTACAGAGCCTATCAAATAATAGGTGTCTTCTGGATTTGCAATCCAATCACGAATGGCTTCATTGGTAGCATCTTTAAGTGTTTTACTTCCTGATGTTGCAGGTCGAACTTCTGCTCCTAACATTTTCATTCGGGCAACATTTGGCGCTTGCCTTTTAATGTCAACTTCTCCCATATAAATAATACATTCCAAATTCATTAAAGCGCAAACTGTAGCTGTAGCAACACCATGTTGTCCTGCCCCAGTTTCGGCAATAATTCGTTTTTTGTTCATTCGTTTTGCCAATAAAATCTGACCGATGGTATTATTGATTTTATGTGCTCCTGTATGATTTAAATCTTCTCGTTTTAAAAAAACATTGGTGTTGTATTTTTCTGATAATCTTTTAGCAAAGTAGAGTGGAGTAGGCCTTCCAACGTACTCTTTCAATAAATCTTTAAACTCATCTTGAAAATCGTTAGACTCAATTATTTGTAAATAATTTTCTTTCAGTTCATTTACATTATGGTATAGCATTTCAGGAATGAATGCACCTCCAAAATCACCATAAAATCCTTGTTCGTTAACCTCGTAATTCATCTGAAAATTGTTTTACTTTTTTAATGTTTTTATATGCGTATGCAGATTCAAATTTGCTATTAATGTCTGCACCTATAAATTGAGGATGCTTATTTTTTTTTATTGATTTCCCCATGCTGTCATCAATACCACCACTCAAAAAAAAAGGAGTTGAACCTTTATAGTCATTTAGCATTTCCCATTTAAATGTAGTTCCGTTTCCTCCAGCCTTTTTTCCAAAAGCATCAAATAAAAAGTAGTCACACAAACCTTCATAGGGTTCTGTATTTTTAAAATCAAATGCCTCATGAATGTTGAAAGCTTTAATGATGATTAGCCCTTTTTCTTGCATCTTTTTACAAAATTTGGGAGATTCATAACCATGCAATTGAATTGCCATTAGATTGTATTCGGAAACTTTTTTCATAATAAAGTTTTCGCTCTCTTCAACAAAAACACCAGTTAAATTAATGTTTTCAGGGCAATTAACATCAATGATTTTCGTTACGTTCCTTGGTGATTTTTCATGGAATATTAATCCAATAAAATCAGGCTGAATTTTGATAAGATCAGAGATATTTTTTTCATCACTCATTCCGCAAACTTTAAGCAATAACATTCGACTCGACATTTAAGTAATCAATAAACTTTTTACACTCTGATCCTGGGGAAGCCGATTTCATAAAATTCTCTCCAATTAAAAAGCCTTCAAAACCATGCTTTTTTAATTCAATGATGTTTTTGTAATCGTTAATTCCACTTTCTGCAATTTTCACGATATTGCTTGGCAGTTGTTGTGCTAATCGTATTGAGTTGTCAAAATCAACATCAAAGGTTTTTAAGTTTCTATTATTGATTCCTACTAAGCTAATTTCAGGAATGTATTTCTCTAATTCTTCTTGAGTATGCACTTCTAATAAAACTTCCAATCCTAATTGATGAGCTAAAGCAGTAAATTGTTTAATCTCTTCTTTAGTTAGAATAGCCGCAATTAATAAAATAGCATCAGCACCAATTGATTTTGCTTCAATTATTTGATATTCAGAAACGGTAAAATCTTTTCTTAGAATAGGGCAGAAGTTAAATTTCCTTGCAGTGGTTAAATCTTCATTTTTACCACCAAAAAAGTTTGTGTCGGTTAAAATAGATAGTGCAGAAGCTCCAGCTTGCATATATCCAATAGATATTTTCTCTACATTGGCAAATTCATTGATCATTCCTTTTGAAGGAGATTTTCTTTTGAACTCTGCTATAATTCCGCTTTTATCTTCTCGTTGAATGTAATGTTTTAATGACACGCATTCAGATTGAAAGTAGAGAGATTGTTCCAATAATTTTATAGGGTGAGTTGAAGCTCTTTCCTCAACATCTTTTCTTTTGTAGGCTATTATTTCGTCAAGTATGGTCATATTTTTATTTTTTTGTCATTCAGAACAATATTTTACAATTTCGCTTTAGCGTAATTAGTAAAATGAAGTGATGAATCTGTTTTTTATAAGATAGATTCTTCATGTCATTTTGTAATCAAACTGAAGTTTGGACAAAATTTCATTCTGAATGACATCATAGTATTAGTTTTTTTAATGATTGATAAGCTTTTCCAGAGTCAACAGATTCCTGTGCAATGTTGGTGCATTCAGCTAAAGTTATCCTTGGTTCAAAACATTGGATGGCAAATGAACTATTGGCTAAAACAGCATTTTTTTGTTCAGGAGTACATTCATTATTTAAAACATTAAGGAATATTTTGGAAGCATCTTTAACAGTGTTGCCTCCAAATATATCCTCTTGTTTTTGAGTTTTAAATCCAATATCTTCTGGCGATAATAATGTTTCTCCATTATTAGAAATAGCTTTGAATTTTCCGGTTAAAGAGATTTCATCATAACCATCTAAGCTGTGTAATATGGTGTATTTTTTATCGGATGATTGCAATAGATAGTTATAAATCCGAGCAATCTCTAGATTAAAAACACCAACTAATTGGTTCTGAGGATTACTAGGGTTAACCAATGGTCCTAGCATGTTAAAGAAAGTTTTAATTCCCAACTCCTTTCTAATCGGACCAACGTTTTTCATTGCCGGATGAAATAGGGGAGCATGCATCATGCAAAAATTGGCTTCATCCAATTGTGATTTTAAAATGCTTTGATCATTGGTGAATTTATACCCTAAATGTTCTAATACATTTGAAGATCCACATGCAGAAGAAACTCCGTAATTTCCATGTTTAGCAACTTTGTATCCTGCGCCAGCAATTACAAACGCAGATAAAGTAGAAATGTTAAATGTGTCTTTCCCGTCACCGCCAGTTCCACAAACATCTATTGTGTTAAAGTCAGATAAATCTACTTTTAAACAAAGATCTAACAATGCATTTCTGAAACCAGTCAATTCTTCAACAGAAATGTTCCGCATCAAATAGACTGTTAAAAAAGCAGCAATTTGTGAATGATTGAAGTCACCCTTTCCAATTCTTGGCAAAACACTGTAAGCATCTTGCTCAGAAAGTGTTTGGTGTTCGAATAATTTATTAAGTGTCTGTTTCATTCTAAATCGCTAAAAAGTTAGTGATCATTTCTTTTCCGTGTTCGGTTAAAATTGATTCAGGATGAAACTGAACACCATATAAGTTGTGTTCTTTATGTTTTAATGACATAATTTGTCCGTTTTCTTCAATAGAGGTGATGGTTAATTCTTTTGGAAAATTCTCTTTAGAAACTACCCAGCTATGATACCTTCCAATATCAAACGAATCTGGCAGTCCTTTAAATAATAAGTCGGATGTTTCAGTAATGGTAATAGGAGTAGCTACTCCATGAAAAACCTTGTCTAAGTTGATTAACGTTCCGCCATAAACTTCTCCAATGGCTTGCATTCCCAAGCAAACACCTAAAATCTTTTTTGATGAAGCATATTTTGAAATGACTTCTTTTAAAATACCAGCATCATCAGGTAAACCTGGTCCTGGAGATAAAATGATTGTTTCATAATTACCTACATCATCAAGTGAAATTTCATCATTACGAAAAACATCTACTTCATAATTAGGGTTAGCCTCCACATAATGAACTAAATTGTAAGTGAACGAATCGTAGTTGTCTAATATTAATACTTTTTCCATGTGTTAAATATTTTCTGCTAAGCTCAATGCCTGCTTTAATGCTCCTAATTTATTATTAACTTCTTGTAATTCATTTTCTTCATTCGAATCTACAACTACACCAGCTCCTGCTTGGAAGAATAAGGTGTTGTTTTTGCTTAAAAAACTTCGAATTGTTATCGCATGATTTACTGACCCATCAAAACCAAAAACTCCAATGGCTCCACCATAAAAACCTCTGTTCTGGTTTTCATAGCCATCAATTAATTGCATGGCTTTGTATTTTGGTGCTCCAGATAAAGTCCCAGCGGGAAAAGTATCTGCAAAAATTTGTAGCGCATCTGAAGATGTATTGATATCTGCTTCTACTTCAGATACCAAATGAATTACATGACTGTAAAATTGTGTTTCCTTATAAGTTTTAACTGTTACATTCTTGCCATGTCTGCTGAGGTCGTTTCTTGCTAAATCAACCAACATGGTATGTTCAGCGTTCTCTTTAGGGTCTTTTGCTAATTCTTCAGCCAATTGTTTGTCTTCAATGTCATTTCCCGTTCTCTTAAATGTTCCTGCAATAGGATTGATTGTCGCTTTTCCGTTGCTTGCTTTTAACTGTGCTTCAGGAGAAGATCCAAATAGTTTATAATTTCCAAAATCAAAATAAAACAAGTAAGGCGAAGGATTTACTGATCGTAACGCTCTGTACACATTAAATTCATCACCATTAAATTTTTGTGAGAACTGTCTAGAAAGTACAATCTGAAAAACATCTCCTTTTTGACAATGTTCTTTTCCTTTGGTCACTAAAGATTTAAAATCATCATCAGAAATGTTAGTTCCTTCAGATCCATCTAATTTAAAATTATAACGGGGATGGTTGTTGCTTTTTACTAGTTCAACAATTTCTTGAATATTAGATTCAGCACCTTCAACTATATTTTCTGTAATCAATAGTTCATTTTTAAAATGATCTATTTGAATGATGTATCGAAATAATGAATAATGCATTTCGGGAGTAGAATGAGCTTCCTTTTTTGGAGCATTAATGTCTAAAGTCTCAAAATATCGAACTGCATCATAATTGGTGTATCCGAATAATCCATTAACAGATTTTTCGTTGTCAATATTAAAAAAGTCAATCATATTCTGTAATTCAGCAATTACTTGACTTCTTTCGGTGATAGCAATTTCGGTATCCAATCCTAAGCCTGTTTTTTTAATTGTTTTATCGGCTACAATAAAAGAAGCTAAAGGTTCTAAACAGATAAAAGAGAAATTGTTGTCGTTACCATGGTAGTCAGAACTTTCTAATAAAAAGGTGTTGTAAAATTGATCTCTCAATTTTAAATACAATCCAACTGGAGTAACCGTATCGGAAAGTAGTTTTTGGGTTGCTGTTGTTATATTTATTTTAGTCATGTTTATTTTTTGTGTTATTGTGAGAGGCAAAGGAGTCTAAGTTGTTTAGATTTCGTTGTCTTACTCAATAATTATCAGTGGATATTATCCACAAAAAAAAGGCTTGTCGTAATCGACAAGCCTTTTAAATATAATTTTATATACAGGTTTCGAGATTACGCTTTTGAGTTAAAACGAATCCACCACCAATTTGTATTTTTTATTGTAATCATAATTGACTACAAATGTATGAGAAAATTTTTGACAAAAACAAATGGTTGGATAAAATAAAAATAGGAGTTAAATAGTGGTCTTAATTTTTTGATAAAAAACGGGCTGTATTTTTAAATTTATATACATTTGCTACATATATTTTAACTTATAATTTAATAAAGAATAATATGTCACAACATCAGGCAGAGATTGACGCTTTTATGGATGGCGTTAGAGCTAAACAAGCTCACGAATCAGAATTTTTACAAGCAGTAGAAGAAGTTGCTGAAGCAGTAATACCTTTTATCGCTGATAAACCTCAGTACAAATCTGCAAAGATATTGGAAAGAATGGTTGAACCAGAACGTACTATTATGTTTAGAGTGCCTTGGTTAGATGATAAAGGAGAAGTTCAAATTAACAAAGGTTTTAGAGTAGAATTTAATTCTGCTATTGGACCATATAAAGGTGGGTTAAGATTTCATCCATCTGTAAATTTATCTATTCTTAAGTTTTTAGGATTTGAGCAAGTTTTCAAAAACTCTTTAACAACATTGCCTATGGGTGGTGGTAAAGGTGGTGCTGATTTTGATCCTAAAGGAAAATCAGATAATGAAGTAATGAAATTTTGTCAATCATTTATGACTGAATTATGCCGTCATATTGGACCAAATACAGATGTTCCTGCTGGAGATATAGGTGTTGGAGGAAGAGAGATCGGGTATATGTTCGGTCAGTACAGAAGAATTAGAAATGAATTTACTGGTATTTTGACTGGTAAAGGTCGTAATTGGGGTGGTTCTTTAATTAGACCAGAAGCTACAGGTTATGGGACGGTGTATTTTGCAAGAGAAATGTTAGCGACCAAGGGAGATTCTTTTCAAGGTAAAACAGTTGCAATTTCTGGTTCTGGAAATGTTGCTCAATACGCTGCTGAAAAAGTAACTCAGTTAGGAGGTAAAGTAATTACTTTCTCAGATTCTAAAGGATATATTGTAGATAACGATGGGATTGATGCTGATAAATTAGCCTTTGTTATGGATTTAAAGAATAATAAAAGAGGAAGAATTTCTGAATATGTTGCTCAATATCCAAGTGCTAAGTTTGTTGAAGGACAAAGACCGTGGGGAGAAAAAGTAGATGTTGCTTTGCCTTGTGCTACTCAAAATGAATTGAATGCTGATGAAGCAAAAACACTATTAGCTAACGGATGTATGTGCGTTGCTGAAGGAGCAAACATGCCTACTACACCAGAAGCTATTGCTGCTTTTGATGCAGCTAAGATCTTGTTTTCTCCAGGAAAAGCGTCTAACGCTGGTGGAGTTGCAACTTCTGGTTTAGAAATGTCTCAAAACTCTTTAAGAATGTCTTGGACAGCTGAAGAGGTTGATGCAAAATTAGATGCAATTATGGTTTCTATACACAAAGCTTGTGTTGAATACGGAACTGAAGGAGATTATACTGATTACGTTAAAGGAGCAAACATTGCTGGTTTCGTAAAAGTGGCAGATTCAATGATTGATCAAGGGTTGGTTTAATAAACTCACTTCTATATTTTCAGCTTGACTGGAAATCTAAAATTAAAAT
>JAESTF010000138.1 GCA_016763795.1 Flavobacteriales bacterium | reverse complement strand
GAATCAATGAATCAATGAATCAATGAATCAATGAATCAATGAATCAATGAATCAATGAATCAACAAAAGGATGTTTTTCTCACCCTTTTGTTGAAGTAGATTAATCTTTAGCAATTATAATTTTTTTCACAACTGTTTCATTATTTGCTGTAAAACGGAGGAGGTATTGTCCATTGTATAAAGATCTAGTGTCAATATGAGCGATTGTGCTCCCTTGATAAATAATTGATTTTTGGATTGATTTACCTGTGATATCAAATAATTCAACACTAATATTTTCTTTAACTAACGAGTTAAATTGCATTACAATAAAATTGTTAGCAGGGTTTGGGTAAACATTAATTTGTACGTTTTCTAATAAATTTTCATTAATAGCTGTTGGTGTATAAACTGTTGTTCCTCCAGGAACTGAATTTACAGTAGTAACATTAGTAACCCCATAAAATGTTGGTCCAACTACGTAGGGGTAAGCTGAATTCCAATTCGCATCAACTGTTGCAAAATAACAATAGATTCCAGCAGGGTATTCTGGGGTTACACAAACTCTGCCATTATGTTCGTCTAAATAACCTTGGTTAGCATTTGCTATATATTCATAATCTTCTTGATAGTGACCAAGAGGATAAGTGGAATTTACGGCTGGTCCATCTGTAACATTAGATCCATCAGCATAGTGAGTTCTAACACTAATGCTTCTTAATGAGTAACTTGACTTTATTCTCACAATTCCTCCAGTTCCGTTAGTGTTAGCATAACCATAAGCTCCATAAATAGGGAAGCCATCATAAGCAAAACCAATTAATGGAGAATGTTGAGAATTATTAATAGCATATAATCCGTCAGCATCATAAGTGTTACAGATTGTAGAGATTACATTTAAATCTAATTTAAAAGCACTTGGATTTTGGTGGTGGTGATAGTTCCCCATTGCGGGATGACCTTTTGAACAGTCAAAACCATCTTTTTCCGCAAGAATAGCATCTCTATTCCACATTCCATCACCCATTCCGCCACCTGGTCCACCTTGGTCTGCTCCTGCTGTTAAGCTGTATGAAACGCCATCAGCATAATTAAATAGAGCTGTACCATTAATGAAAACACCGATATTTCCCATACCAACAACAGTAGGTGTTCCTCCATTTTGAACTGGGTTTAAAGGTATTTTAAATATAGAATTTTGAGCCGTAGCTAATGAAGGATTTCCATCTAAAAAAGGACCTGTTACGTATGCAGGAAGCCCAGTAGCCGAAACGTAAGAATAATTAGCGTCATATTGAACTAACTGAACGTTAACTAATTCGTTATCAGTAATTGGAGTTGAGTTTCCACTAACATAATGTCTTGCTGTGGTTGTTGTGTTTTGTAACCATGATGTTATAGCTGGGCCTTGTGCTTTGAGCCCTAGTTCAGCTATTAAAACAGCGGTTAATAAGATGATTTTTTTCATGTTTTTAGTTTAAGTTAGGCGTTGTTTTGGCTTAGACTGTTTAAATATACAATGGTTTAATTTTATTAGTAACTATTTTTAATAGCTTATTTATCTATCTTTTCTATGGGGGTAAAAAAGTTCTTTTGGAAAAGAATACTTTTTGTTAAATAAAAAGTGTTTGTCTGTCAATGTTAGTAAAAATACTATTAAGTCAACCTTTTCGTTTGATGTGAGTTGTATAGAGGTTTTTAGATCTTTGGATAATGTACTAGATGTATTTATATTAGAAGTGTAATGTTTTAAAACTTGAGACAAACTTTTAAATCGGCCATCATGCATATAAGGGAAAGAAAATTCAATGTTTCTTAAAGTCGGTACTTTAAATTTTAGTGAATCAGTAGGGTTTTTGGTAATATTATATCTTCCAAAATCATTTAGCAAAGAATCTATAAACAATCCATTATTTTCAAATTGACTATTAGTAAATAAAGGTTCAGAATGGCAACTAGCACAGTTTTTTTGATAGATTTGATAACCATTTTCCTCTTGTAAAGTAAAAGTAGATGTTTTGCGCATTACACTATCATATTTAGAGTTACAAGAAATTAATGTGAGCTCAAATTGTGAAATAGCTTTCAGTAAATGTTCTCCGGTTATTGAGCTATCTTTAAAAGCATTATAAAACATATTAGAATAACCAGAAGTATTTTTTAGCTTTTTAATCACATTATTAATGTTTTCATTCATTTCTGCAGGATGGCTTATTGGTGCAAGGGCCTGAACATCCAAGTGGTTAACTGCTCCATCCCACATAAAGGAATTGTGCCAAGCTAAATTCATTAAAGATGGTGAATTTCTTGTTCCGATACTATCGTTTACACCATGACTCAATGCATGATCTACATGTGTGAATGCTGTATATGATAAATGACAACTACTACAAGAAATAGAACTATCTTTAGATAGAATTGGATCATAAAAAAGTTTTCTACCCAAGTCAATTCCTTCCTGAGTAATTGGGTTTTTGTTAAAGTCATAAACTGGTTTTGGCCAAGACTGAGGGTATGCTATGTTAACAGGGCTAGTTGTAAAAGGGAAATACATTGCTAATCCAAAAAAAGCAAAAAGACTTAATAATGCTAGAATGTTATTCTTACTCATTAATATAAAATAGTGTAGATAGAATTTTGGATAATCGTTTAGCTTCTTTTCCAGGACTCATTATGTTGGTTTGCTCTGTTAGATTTAATTGTTCTAAAAACTTAACGATATTTAGTTTGATATTTAGATTGTTTTTATTATTGGTTTTTAATGTGATTTTTTGAGCCGTTTGAAAAGGAGGAGCATAGCCACCTAAATGAAATTCAAAAGGAATTAAGTTGCTATTCCCTTCTATTTTGAAATTGATATAACCGCTATTCCATGCCCAATACATTCCTTTTGTAGGATCAAGATCTCCTCCCATTACGCCTGAAACATTTGTCAGACTGTCTGTTCCGAGTAAAAAATGAATTTCATCAAAATCAATGTTCTCAGATAAGTTGAAAATAAAAGATAAGGATCTTGGATCTGAAATATCAATTAAATGATAACTATTATCTTCTTGCCAAACAGTTTTTAGTGATTTAATTAGTGAGAATCTTGTAAGATAAAATTTAAGATTAGTAATTGTAACAGAGTCTTTGTTTGATTTTGAATAAATAACTTTGT
>JAESTF010000137.1 GCA_016763795.1 Flavobacteriales bacterium | reverse complement strand
TGGTTGAATATCTAGTAAAGCAGCAATTGTTGCTGCAATATCAGGTATTACAATAAAATCGTTTGTATTTCCCTTTTTAACGCCTGTTCCATACCATAATAATGGAACATGTGTATCGTAATTATAAGGAGAACCATGAGTCGTTCCTGTTGGGTATCCTGCAGGAATCCAACCAGATTCTAATACATAAAGGATATCGCCAGAGCGAGCTTGATGAAATCCTCTTTGTGTGTTGGCTAAAATCCTATTGTTAAATTCTGTAGATTTTAAGCTCGTAGCTGTAACTGCTTTTGCAATTCCTTTTTGGGTTAATAAAAAACGAGCAATAGCATTTTCAATAGATTCAATATTCCAATTATTTTTATTGATGTAAACGTGATTTAAAAATATTTGATAATTAGAAATATTCATTATTAAAGTATCTGTATTGTATTCTTTTTTTAAATAAGATTTTAAGTCTGTTTTCAATTTTGAGTTATCAAAATAACCTGCTGGCAAATTATTATCTATTAAATATTGCGGAACATTTACGGCTCCATGATCTGCGGTTAAGAAAATTAAAATTTCATCTTTTCCAAAATTCTTTTCTAAATAAGTAATAATTTCTGCCAAATCTTTATCTAAGCGTAGATAAGTATCTTCTATTTCAATTGACATTGGGCCATATTTATGTCCAATATAATCGGGAGAAGAAAAGCTAATGGCTAAAAAATCAGTAAACTCATCTTTACCTAGATTTTCACCTTCTATTGCTGCTAATGCTAATTCTTTTAAAATGGTGTTACCAAAAGGTGTAGATTTTATTAAGCTGTAATTGTGGTTGCTATCTCTTAATGCTGGTAAATTATGCGGAAAAATAGGAGCTTTTTCACCATTAAAAGTACCTTCGTAAGGGTTGTTGTCAGCAATGCTTTCAGTGTATTTATCAATAGACAATAATGTTTCCCATTTAGTATTTAGGTATTTATCTGAATTATTGATTTTATTTACTTTTTTAACCCACTTTGGTAATTCATTCATATAAAAAGTGCTTGAAATCCATTTGCCAACATCTCCACCATCATACCAATAAGCAGCATCAGCTTTATGACCAGCAGGTAAAATGGCACCTCTATCTTTAATGGATATTCCTATAACTTTACCGCGATTTTTGGTCGCTAATTTTAATTCATCAGTTATGGTGGTACTCAACATGTTTTTGGGAGACATTTTCCCATTAAAAGTATTACTACCAATCGTGTTTGCTAAATAATCTTGTGTGCAATACATGTTATTATTTGCAATTTTATTGTACCAAGTATTAGATATAATTCCATGGTTTTCAGGAGTTGTTCCCGTATAAATTGAAGCATGACCAGGGCCTGTATAAGTTGGCATATAATTGTAATTGGCATTTTTGCAATTAAACCCCTCGTTTACTAATTTCTTAAAACCATCATTACTATACTTATCCCAAAAACGAGTTAAATAATCGTAGCGCATTTGGTCAATTACAATACCTACTACCAATTTTGGTTTTTGCCGCTGAGCAATACTTAAAAAAGGGATGATAACTAAACTAAAAATAAATAACCTTTTCATTGTACTTGATTTTTTAAGATAAAGAATATTAGAGAAACTCCTACCAATACACTTATTACAATATTTAAGATTGCGATGGTATAATTCCCTTGTTTTAACAGCTCAAATGTTTCTAAGCTAAAGGTAGAAAAAGTGCTAAAACCACCGCAAAATCCAGTAATAACAAATAGTTTTAAAGCCGTATTGCTAGAAATTTTTCCACTAAAATAAATTACTGCTATTGCTAAAATAATACAGCTTAATGTATTAGAAATAAACGTTCCTAGTGGGAAATTGGTAGTTATCATTTTTAAAGAAAGCTTAGAAACTCCATATCTACAAAGACTACCTAATCCTCCACCAATAAATATGGCTAACAAATTCATCATAAGTTATTTAATTTTAACTTGAGTTTTTTATTAGAAATTTTAAGTAACCAAAATACGAATATAGCAACAATACTTCCAAGTGCTGCGCCACCAAATAAATCTACAGGATAATGTACTCCAACGTAAATTCTACTATAAGAAACTAATGCTGCCCAAAACAACATAACAGGGAATACATAGTTGAATTTATTTCGCAATAATAATCCTGAAAAAACTGCCAAAGCAAAACTATTAGTAGCGTGTGATGATACAAATCCAAACTGTCCACCACAATGCCCTTGAAGTGTATGTACTAAATCTGTAATATTAGGATTATGGCAGGGTCTTAATCGTTCAAAAACTTCCTTAAATAATTTAACAGAGGTTAAATCTCCAATAGATAATACTATACCAAAAAAAAGTAAAACATAAACAGCTCTCCACTTAAATTTTAAGTAGGAAAAGTAAAACAAGACTAAATAAAAAGGAATCCAAAAAACTCTGCTGGTAACCCAATAAAAAATAACATCCCAAAATGGGGTGTGTATTCCGTTTAAAAACAGAAATAAATTGGTGTCGATATCAATAATGGAATCTAAAATGATGTTGATTTTTATTCTAAACAAAAATAGTATAAACTAAGTAATCAGAATCATAAAGCTCTTTTAATCTATTACATTTGTATTTAATTTGGATACTTCTAATAAATACTCAAAAAACGAAAAGCTAAAAAGCAAAAAGGCTATTGATAATCTTTTTAATAAAGGGAAATCTATTAATGCTTTTCCGATAAGAGTAATGTATGTTCAAAAACCTGAACTGGAAAACAGTCTAATTAATGCAGGTGTAACGGTTTCTAAAAAAAATATAAAACTCGCTGTAAATCGTAATTTAATTAAAAGAAGAATGCGAGAGGCTTACCGTTTAAATAATAACGAGTTAAAATCGTATCTTAAAAACACTAACATAGAATTAAATGTGATGTTTATTTATTCTTCTAAAGAAATTTTACCTTACGAAGTAATTGAGAATAAAATAAAAGTACTCTTAATGCATTTATCTGAAATGGAGTGAGATGGTTAGTGAGTAAAATATTTATTGTTATTATTCGATTTTACCAGTTAAGTATTTCTCCTATTTTTGGGCAAAATTGTAGGTACACGCCAACATGTTCTCGTTACAGTATTGACGCCATTAAAAAATATGGACCTTTTAAAGGTGGTTGGCTAGGTCTAAAACGAATTTTTTCTTGTCATCCTTGGGGCGGGCATGGAGATGACCCTGTTCCTTAATGGAGTAATTGTTGTTGTGAAAAAGAAGATGTTATTAGAAATAAAAATCAAATCGGTTTGAAAAAAAATCATAAAATTTCTTAAACTTTTAATTTGATATGTTTTCTTCTCGTATTTTGTGTAACACTTTGCGCTCTTTTTGAGTAAATAGAATAAAAATAAAAGTATATGAAAAAAAAAATCACCAAAATAGTTGTAATTATTAGTATTGCAACAACCTCAATTTTTACATTCGGTTTTTCTGATAGTTATTTTGAAGTATCTAAAAACTTAGACATTTTCGCTACTCTTTTTAGAGAATTAAATATTTATTATGTTGATGATGCTAATCCAGGAGAATTAATGAAAACTGGTATTGATGCAATGCTAGAATCATTAGATCCTTATACCAATTATATTCCAGAATCTAAAATGGAAGATTACAAAATGATGACGACTGGTCAGTATGGTGGTATTGGAGCATTAATTCAAACGCAAAAAAATAAGGTTGTTATTTCTGAGCCTTATAAAGGTTTTGGTGCAGATAAAGCAGGACTGAGAGCTGGAGATAAAATTATTAAGATTGATGGAAATGATGCTGTAGGAAAATCCTCTAGCGAAATACGCGAATTTTTATTGGGCCAGCCTGGAACTACGATAGAAATGGTTATTGAAAGACCAGGGACAAAAGAATTAATTACAAAAATAGTAACACGAAGTGAGGTTAAAATTAAAGATGTTCCGTACGCAGGAATGGTAGATGATAGCGTTGGATATATTAGGTTAACTGGTTTTACAGAGTCAGCAAGTGCTGAAGTGAAAGTTGCTTTATTAGACCTGAAAGAGAAAGGAGCAACTTCTATTGTTTTAGATTTAAGAGGTAATGGAGGAGGACTTCTTAGAGAATCTGTAAATATTGTTAATTTCTTTATTAATAAGGGAAGTTTGGTGGTAAGCACCAAAGGAAAGATTAAAGATTGGGATAAAGAATATAAAGCGTTATCCGACCCAATTGATACGGAAATACCTATTGTGGTATTAGTAAACGGAGGTTCTGCATCTGCATCAGAAATTGTATCGGGATCTTTACAAGATCATGATAGGGCTGTAATTTTAGGTTCGTTATCTTTTGGCAAAGGTTTAGTGCAGCAAGTAAGACCTTTAAGTTATAATTCTAAATTAAAAGTTACGGTTGCAAAATATTACACGCCAAGTGGAAGATGTATTCAAAAACTAGATTATTCGCATAGAAATGATGACGGTAAAGTGGGAGAAGTTCCAGATTCATTAATTACAGAATTTAAAACGGTTAACAGTAAAAGAAGTGTTTTTGATGGTAAAGGTGTTACTCCAGATATTGAAGCTAAGCCTAATTTATTAAGTGATATTTCAGCAAGTTTACTTTTAAAGAGTTTGTTTTTTGGATATGCTACAGAATATAGATTAAAGCACGAAACAATAGCTGATGCTAAAGGGTTTTCTTTAACTGATGCAGAATATGAGGAGTTTATAAGTTACCTTTCGGATAAAGATTATGAATATACTACAGCAAGTGAAGATTTATTAATAGAATTAGAGAAAGCTGCGAAAGAAGATAAATATTTTGAGGCTGTTAAATTTGAGTATGAAGCGTTAAAAAATAAATTAAACCATGATAAAAAAGGGGATTTATATAAATTTAAAGATGAAATAAAGTATATTCTCGAAAATGATATTGTTACTCGTTACCATTATCAAAAGGGGCAAATTGAAGCATCTCTTCAACATGATATTGTTTTAGATAAAGCAATAAAAACATTGAAAAATAAAGAATTATACAAATCGATTTTAGCGGGAACAAGTAACTAAACAGCTTAACTTGTTTAGAAAAACAGTGGGAAAATAAAAAAACCTCAAAGACGTTCTCTTTGAGGTTTTTTTATTTTCCAAATCCTGAGAATAATTGTTTAATAAATGATCTTGGAAATTGTTCAATATTTTCAAAACCTAATCGAATATCTCTACCAGAAGAAGGAATGTAACTTGTTCTAAATATATAATCCCAAATACTTAATGAGATACCAAAATTAGCACCTTTAGCGTGTTCTTTAGGTAAACTATAGGCATGATGCCAAATGTGCATTTTAGGATTATTTAAAATATATTTTAAAGGGCCATAATCTATTTCAATATTAGCATGATTAATATGACCGATAGCAATAGAAATGTAGTAAACCAAAAATGCCTGTTCGGGGTGGAAACCTCCAATTAACATAACCATAATATATTTCATGGGCGTATAAAATACGTTTTCCATCCAATGATATCGTAAGTGTGCCGAAAATCCCATTTCTTCAACGGAGTGGTGTACTCTATGAAATTTCCATAAAAAAGGGAAGCGATGTAATAATACATGTGTAAGCCATTGTACAAAATCGGTAGTAATAAAAAAGATGAGTAGTTGAGCCCATTCTGGATATTTTTGAATACTAATTATAGCTAAATCAGGTGAAGACCCATTAAATAATAGTGTAACAAATGCTGTGGTTAAGTTGCAAAACGCAATAAAAATTATTAGGTTAAAAATAAAAAAATTAAAGAACATATAGAAAGCGTCAATCCAAAAATCAGTTCTAATTTTTGGTTGATTTTTTCGCCAAGGAAAAGCCAGTTCTAATAACCAAACAGTAATTGATAGTATGATTAATAACCAGAAATAATTTACATAAAAAGGAATTGTTTGAAATGTAATTTCTGACCAAAAATAATTGGCATAGCTGGTGTATGAGTTTTTTATTATCTCCAGAAAGTTCATCTTACATATTTTAATAGATACAAAAATAACAATGTTCAATAAAAAACATTGTTATTTGTATCGCACTAAAGTTTAACTCTAGTATAGTTATTTTAATATTATGTATTAAAAGCTAAAAACTCTAGAAATATTAAATCCTAATCTGTATCCGCCATTTCCCCAATCACTTTCTGTTGATGGGATAAAGTCATTTTCTATAATTCCTCCAGAATTAGATACGTTTATATGAAATACATGGCCACCAGTTTCAATTTCTATACCAACACTTAATGCATCATAATAACCTGTAGCATCATTCCTGTATTCTGAAAAAGTTAAAAAGTAATCTACAACAAAGGCCATCCTTTTGCTAACTTTAAATCTTCCTGCAAAGCCTAATGCATATAAATCATTTTCATCTACAGATCCATTGTCTGGATTAAGAATAGTTTGGTCAACATAATTACGGTGAACTATTGTAGGTAATAATTCTAGAGAGATTCCTCGTGTAATTTTACTGGCAATAATTAATTGATGTACGTAAGACATCCTATTTGCAAATTCGTTATTAGGAATTGTAGCTACCGCAGAAAGTGCTGCACTTACATAATAAGCTGCTGAAATAGGTATTCCTCCAGATTTTTGTTCTAAAAATCTAAATTTAAGATTTCCATCAATATGCTCATTCATTTTACTTCTTCCTACACCAATACTTAGTTTGTCAGTCACACCATAATCAAAAGAAAATCGAATATTCGATGCATTTTCTAAGCCATATAAAGTATGTTTTCCTAGTCCAAGATTTTGTTTGTTAAAAACATCCATATCACCAAAACGATGTGTTATTCTAAACTCTAAAGTATTTTTTTTAGTAGTTTCAATGGTTTGTGCATTAATTAATTTTATGCCTTTAAAAGTTGCAATCACTTTTTCTGGACCAGCTTCTTCAGCTACTTCTGCTTCAAGCATATCTAGTAAATCATCTTGAGCGCTTAATGAAAGGCTTAAAAAACTTAATAGTATTAAAAATACTTTATTCATTCTGTTTTATTTTTTAGGTTCAAAACTCATATTAACAGTAACCTTTACAGTTTCTGCTATTTTTTTCATTACCATTTTAGGAATTTTAATGTTATGGTCTGATAGCTTAACATCAAATTCACTTTTTAATGATATTTTACCACCTTTAATAGTAATTATACCTTTTATTTCTCGCTCTTTTTCAACTCCATGCATTTTTAAAGTTCCTTTAGAAGTAACAGGGTATTTTCCATCTTTTTTAAAATCTATATCTCCGTACATTTTACCTTTATAAACAGAAGTTTTATATTTATCACTTTCCATATAATTTTCGTTAAAGTGTTCTCCCATTAAAGGTTTTTTAAATTCAAAGCCAATTATAGTAGATACAAAAGCAATTTCTTTAGTTTCTGTATTAATAATTCCTTTTACTTTTTTATTTACAGCATCAATATCTTCTACGGGAGTAGTAGAGAAGAAGGAAATTTCTCCTGAAGTTGTTTTATAAATTTTTTGAGAAAATCCAATCAAAGGAATGATTGAACATACTATTAATAGAGTTAATTTTTTCATGATTTTTATTTTAAAGTGTATATTTTTATATGAAAGGGGCAATCATTATTCCAAAGCTCCTTGATTAATCCACATTTGTAATGTGTCTTTAACATTTTGATCTAAAGGAGGGTATCCCATAGGCATTGAAACTCCATTGTTATCTATAGCTCTATTTTTTAGTTCTCCTGATGCAGCTACAGTTTTAATTCCGTTATAAGTAGTATAATCTCGAAACGCAGCTATTCCTCCAGAAATATGACATTCCAAACAATGATTATTATCTATCATTGTTTTAACATAATTTGTATATGTAATTTTTGGTACATTAACTTCTTCCTCTAGTGGTTCAGGTAGTTCTGATTTATTATAAGCACAAGAAGTAATTAGAAAGCTAATGGTGATTATTCCTAAAATTGTTTTCATAGTTATGAATTAAGCATTAATGTTAATGAAAATATATGATGAATATCATATCGGATTATAATATTTTTTTTATAGAAATTTTCATTTCAGATAAAATATAAGACTATTCTGGGGCATTTTGGTTGAGCCACATTTGTAGCGTATCTTTTTCAGCTACTGTTAATAGAGGACTCCCTAGAGTAGGCATATCTCCGATATTTATAGTTCTAACTTGTATTCTACCGTTATCAGCATAAATTTTTGCGTCTGTATATGTGTGTAATAAGGAAGAAGATATGGATCCCAAAGGAGAATGACAAGAGATACAATAATTATCAAGTATTCTCTTGGCATGTTGAGTATATGTAATTGAATGTTGAGGAGGAGAAATTCCGCTATTCTTTTTTGGTTTTGGTAATTCCTCTTTGCTGTAAGCACAAGAAGTGATTAACAAATTTATCATAAAGATAGCCAAAAAAAATCTCATAACTGGTTAGCAATAATAACTATAACAAAGGTAAATATAAAGCTTATTGAAGTAATACAAGATAGTATTTTTCTACCGATTGATTTCAGGAGAAAAGAATTTTTTAAAATCTTTTAGAGTATTTGTTTCAAAAATTCTAAACTTAGAGATTTATATATATTTTTGTTTGATTAAAATTAAATACTTTATTATGGCAGATGATAGATTTGAAGCACCTGATTATTACCAATTAGATGAGCTTTTAACAGAAGAACATAAATTAATTAGAGATACCGTTAGGGCATGGGTGAAAAAAGAAGTTTCTCCAATTATTGAGGAGTATGCTCAAAAAGCAGAATTCCCTGCTCATATCATTCCTGGTTTGGGAGAAGTAGGAGGTTTTGGGCCTTATATTCCTACCGAATACGGTGGAGCAGGATTAGACCAAATTTCTTACGGTTTAATTATGCAAGAATTAGAAAGATGTGATTCAGGACTAAGATCAACATCGTCTGTTCAAAGTTCTTTGGTAATGTATCCTATTTGGAAATACGGAAGTGAAGAGCAACGTAAAAAGTGGTTGCCTAAATTAGCAACAGGAGAATATATGGGTTGCTTTGGTTTAACTGAGCCAGATCATGGATCTAATCCGAGTGGAATGATTACTAACTTTAAAGACATGGGAGACCATTATTTATTGAATGGTGCAAAAATGTGGATTACTAATGCTCCAATTGCTGATGTGGCAGTAGTTTGGGCAAAAAATGAGGAAGGGAGGATTCATGGTTTATTAGTAGAAAAAGGAATGGAAGGATTTACCACTCCAGAAACTCATGGAAAATGGTCGTTAAGAGCAAGTATTACTGGAGAGTTAGTTTTTGATAATGTAAAAATTCCTAAAGAAAATTTATTACCAAACAAATCAGGGTTAGGAGCACCGCTTGGGTGTTTAGATTCAGCTCGTTTTGGCATAGCTTGGGGAGCAATAGGTGCAGCAATGGATTGCTACGATTCAGCTTTAAGATACACGAAAGAAAGAATTCAATTTGGAGTTCCTGTGGCATCGTTTCAATTAACACAAAAGAAATTAGCAGAAATGATTACGGAAATTACCAAAGCACAATTACTAACTTGGCGTTTAGGTGTTTTGCGTGAAGATGGAAGAGCTACTTCAGCTCAAATTTCTATGGCGAAACGTAACAATGTTGATATGGCTCTTAAAATTGCTAGAGAAGCCAGACAAATGCATGGAGGAATGGGGATTACGGGTGAATATCCAATTATGAGACATATGGCAAATTTAGAATCTGTTATTACTTATGAAGGAACTCATGATATTCACTTACTAATTACAGGTATGGATGTGACAGGTATTCCTGCATTTACCAATGATGGTAGCCAGTTGAAGGATTTGTAGAGAAATTAAATGTGTTATATAATAATAAAAAAAGCCTTGTATTTGATACGAGGCTTTTTTTAATTAAGTCAATTTTACAACAGAATTATTAATAAATTCTTCCGTTTCTCCAGCTGTCAACAGCTCTAAACCAACTGTTTTTAAACATGGGAGATCTACTTAAACTATAATCATTATTGCTTACAGGATTTTGTACCTTATGAAAAACAAAGCTTATTGACATCATATTGTTTTCTTCACCATAAATCCAATTTTCATAATCTTTGTTCTTGTAAACTACATTTGGTGTTCCATAAATAATGTAGATAATCCCTCTATCTGTTTTCCAACCTTCTAAATAAGAGGTGAAATAATTGTTAGCGTTTTCTACTCTGGTATAATATTCTCTAATTAATGTCCGAGCTCTTTCACTACTTCCTGCAAGTTCCAACCAGTGTTTATCAACTGCTAACTTTTTATTTTCACTATCTTTAAGTACAGCGTATTCTTTTTTAGTAGAAATATAACGCATTGGTCCTATCATGTTTTCTGGGCTCAATACTTTTGGGAAATGCTCTTGAAAGTTAAAGAGAGTAGGACCGTTTTTAACATTTTCTGAAGTTTGAAAATGATACAGTCCTTTTTCTTTTATAATATATTCGAGCGTGTTTGATGTGTCAAAGACTAATTGGGAAGAAAATTTAGGTTTAAAAACAATGTTTTCCTCAACATCATCAGTACTAAAAGGAGGTTTTGCTATAGGCAGTTTCGTACTGTAATATTTTAAAGTAATAGATTTTGTAGGGTTGCTTTCGCTCTTTTTGATTAAAACTTTATCGTTATTGTTAAAATGATTTTTAAAAACTACATTTTTGTTAGAGTCTAATAGTAGATAATTTTGAGAATTATAAATATCTGAGCGGTTTAGTAACAATTTTTTTCTAATGTAATGATCTCTTGTTAGGTCATTTACTGTAATTGTTAAACTGTAAGTGGTATTAGTGGCTGTTTTTAAATTAATGAGCCCATTTAAAAATCTTTGTTGTTTATTATTTCCATAGTCAGTAAAAAAGATAGAAGCACTATCTATT
>JAESTF010000136.1 GCA_016763795.1 Flavobacteriales bacterium | reverse complement strand
CTCAAAAACTTAGTAATAAAAATGGCAATTATAAGAACGGTGAAATCATATCTCTTTTGCAACTAATAGAAGAAAACAAAAAAATAGATAATGAGCTTACCTCTTCGTTTGAAAAGGAAAAAACAACAGAAAAAAATAAGTTTATAGATAAAATTTTAATAGAGAAAGCAATGTCTATTGCTGAAATAGAAAAGTTATCAGAAGCAATGCAGATTATAGAATATAAAATAAAGGCACAAGCAGATGAGTATGAAAAAAAACTACTTAAGGAACAACTTAAAACATTAGAAAAAGAGCAAGAGTTGGTTTTAAGTAAAGCGAAACTCGATGTAACGAATGCTACTCTTAGAGAAGAACAGGCATTAAATGCTAAAAAAAAGGTACAATTAATGGGAGGAATTATTGTTCTTATCCTTTTAATTGTTGTAATTATTATACTTATTGTTCTTTATCGATTTAAACAAAAAACAAACAATGCATTGGTTTTAAAAAATGAAGAAATTGCCAATCAAAAAAATGAAATCGAAAAAAAGGCAAAACATATTGAAGATTCAATTCAATATTCCAGAAAAATACAGCAAGCATTACTTCCTTCTGTTTCATCTTTTGAGTCCATATTTCCAAATTCATCTATTTATCTAAACCCTAAAGAAAAGGTAAGTGGAGATTTCTTTTGGCATTTTAAAATAAACAACATATCATATGCTAGTGCTGTTGACTGCACAGGACACGGTGTTCCTGGTGCTTTTATGACTATAATTTGCAAACAAATATTAGACGAAATTATTATAGAGTTAGGAAACCCGCTGCCAAGCGAAATTCTTGAGTTAGCATCAACTAAAATCACCAATTTATTTGCAAAACACAATCCCGATCCACTATCAATTGTTAAAGATGGGATGGATTTATCTATTTTTAGATACAATAGTACTACTCACGAATTACTACATGCAGGAGCAAGAAATCCGCTTTATTCGATCAGAAATGAGGAATTAAGTGAGTTAAAAGGAAATAGTAGGTCAGTAGGGCACTCTTCTATAGCTGTAGATAAAAGAGAAGTTTTTACAAATAATACACTACAAATAGTAAAAGGAGATCGAATTTTTCTTTTTTCAGATGGATTCCCTGATCAAAAAGGAGGCGAAAAGAATAAAAAATATTTTTATAAGCCGTTTAGAAATTTACTGCTAAAAGCATCAACCAAACCACTAAATGAGCAAAAAGATTTGCTAAGTACAGCGTTTAACAAATGGATTGGTAAAAATGAACAAATAGATGATGTTTTAATTTTGGCTATAGAATTCGAATTTTAAAGCCGATAAGTAATTAAAGTTCTTCCAAAACTAAATTAGGTGCATAACCCATTTTAATTATTTCTCCTAATTCTTTGATGTCATCGTCATAGTTGTCAAATTTCCAAACCAAATCAGTCTCTTTATGTAAGCTTGTAATAAATTTAAATAATTCTGATGCATTACTAGATCCGATATAAGTAAATCTAAAATGGATAGTACATTTATTATTAGAAATTTTCTTTAAATTCTCGCTTAAACATTCTTGCACTGTTACAAAAAATGCTTCAGGATTGCTTGTTCGTAATTCTCCTTGCATATTAACCAAGCCTGTCTCTTCGAACAAAACATTTGGGGAATAATCTGTTGCTTGTATATTTTGAAAATCACTCATTAGTTTAGGTTTATTCTAAAGTTTAACATAAAAAATAATTCTCCATTTTGTAACTCTTTAAAAACATACTTTATATTTTTTTGAGCATTAAGACCAATTCTCATTAATCCAATTTTAGCACTGGTTGTATCCGTAGAGTGATTTAGTAATAATAATTTACTGCGAATTTGCTCAGATAAAATAACTTCATCTGTTTCAAGAATTTCATCAATTTTTTTCATCAATAAAACCCTATCTTTTAGCTCGATAGGATTCCCTATTGTTATTTCAATAAAATTTTTATGCAATGAACAAAGTACAATCCCAGGGCTATCATCTCGTACATTTTTTTGATGTTTATACGCGTTTTCGATTCCTTCTGCAAAAGATGAATAAATTTTTTTATATACTGATGGTAATATGTTTTTTGATTTTAAAGTAACATTAATACCCTTAATTAATTGATTTGTAACTTCAAAATCTAATGCTCCAAAGTAAGAAATTAATGCATTATTCGCAACCATATCATCAAACAAGTTTGATGCTAATATGTTTTTATTTACAATCTTCATTAAGAAATCATTCTTTACACAAACTTATATAAAAAAAACTTTTATTCAAAATACTAATAAAAACCCAACGTCAAAGTTTAGACAATTTAAAACGTTAACATTTATTTATTTTGCATCATAATTGTTACTTTAGTTGCAAACATTAAAACAAGAAATATGTCTACTGAAACTAAACTTTGGCACCTAGAGAATTTTAATCTTTTCAAAACACTATCTATTCTTGAAAAAATTAAAATGAGCACTAAGGCGCAACACACTAAAATGAAGAAAAACGAATACATTTACTTCCCAGAAGATCCTTCATCTTCTATCTTTTTCTTAAAAAAGGGACGTGTAAAAATTGGAAGTTATTCAGATAGTGGTAAGGAAATTATTAAGGCTATTCTAAACCCTGGAGAAGTATTTGGTGAATTAAGTTTGGTTGGCCAAGAAAAAAGAAACGATTTTGCTATTGCGTTAGACAATAACCTTGTTGTTTGTTCTTTAGGCATGAAAGACATGGAAGAAATGATAGAAAAAAACCCCTTAATTGGTATAAAAGTAACCAAACTGATTGGGTTTAAGCTGCAAAAAATAGAGCGAAGATTTGAATCGCTTGTTTTTAAGGATGCTAGAACACGAATAGTTGACTTTATTGTTGATTTAGGACAAGAAAAAGGGAAGGCTATCGGAAAAGAAATATTGGTTAAACATAACTTAACCCACTTAGACATGGCAAACCTTACCGCCACATCTCGACAAACAGTTACAACAGTTTTAAATGAATTAAAAGAAAAAAACATGATTCATTTGGAACGAAACAAATTTTTAATTAGAGACATTGACTCCCTTAAATAAGATTAATACAAATGAATAATTTCACGTTTTATGTAGATAACAATTGTAGCAGATGTAAAAAAGTTCAACAATTTATTACTGAAAACAACCTTTCTATAAATACTATTAACATTGATGAAGAAGACTATGATTTGCCTTTTCCTATAATGATAATTCCTGCACTTGTTGATGGAGAAAAATTATTGGCCTATGGCCCTGACATTACACCTTATTTAAGTAAGCTTATTCGCTAACTTCCTTTATCTATTGTCTAGAAAAAGACATCTCATCTCTCCCATTTTTCCGAATTTTGGATAATGAATTTGATAGGAACATCACAAAAGCTGTTAAAAGCATCTAAAAGTACAAATAGTGTTAACTCGTTACTTAACCAACTTGAAGACATATCTTTATCTGAGTTAGAAATTTATTTAGATACAGATGATAAGCGAAAAGCTTTTTGGATAAATATTTACAATGCTTTTGCAATAATATACCTAAAACCTAACCCTAAACTTATACTAAACTCAATTAGCAGAAAAAAATTTTTTAGTGAAAAAAGAATTCAACTTGGTGGATGTGTTTTTAGTTTAAATGATGTTGAACATCAAATTTTAAGAAAGTCAAAAATATGGTGGAGTAAAGGTTTTTTGACTAAACCCATAATAAAGTCATGTTTTAGAAAACTTCGAGTTAATTATTTTGACTCCAGAATTCATTTTGCTCTAAATTGTGGAGGTATGGGTTGTCCACCCATTCGTTATTACGATTCCAAAACTATTGATGAACAATTAGAGATTGCTACACAAGCATTTTTATTCTTTGAAACAAAAAGAGAGCCTTCAAAAAATAGAATCAGAATTTCTAAACTTTTCAATTGGTATCTTGGTGATTTTGGAGGCAAAAAAGGAGTGATTTCTTTTCTGAAAAAATACGAGATACTTAATGAATCAGAATCTCCATCTATAGTATATAGTGAATACAGCTGGGAACCCTGGATTAAATAACTTAATTATAAGCTGGACAAACATGGGGCTTCATACCTCCTCCTGCTCCTACTCCGCTATCAGCACACCTATTAAATCCAATCATAATTTCATGTCCATAATTACCATATATTTTATTTAATGGAAAATCAAACGCATAACCAATTTTAATTGCCCCTAAATTAAATTTCACTTGAGCAATAGCAGATTCTCCAACTCTATAACCTAGCCCTAAGGTAAATTTTTGCTGATACACCCACGCCATATTTAAATCTAAAGCGGGAGCTCCTATGGTGTTCCATTTTAATAAAAATGATTTAAAAACAGTCCATTTACCAAACAAAGACTTGTGCCCTCCTCCAAAATAATATTGATTAACTTGCTTCTCTTCTAAGCCTAAATTTATATTTTTAAAATAAAGCTGATTGATAGAAAAACTCCAATACACTTTATTACTATATAGCAAAATTCCTGGCATAATATCCGGGTAACGAATTTCAGACCCTGCTGCTGCTGCTAAAACAGGGTCATTATTAGTTTCTCCTCCAAATACATCATCAGTTCCGTATTGCTGAATTCCTACAAAAACACCTAAACCCATTGTGTATTTTCCTGACAATTTTTTATGGTAAGAATATGCTCCTTTAATTACAGTACGAGTTGTTAAATGCACTTCATCTTGTTCGATATATAAACCAACAGAATGTTTTCCTCCTCCATTATAATGTTTCTGTTTAATTTCATACTGCACACTAGCAAAAGTTGTTCTTGGAGCTCCTTCAAATCCTACCCATTGCATTCTATAACCAGCTCTAAAATCAATACATTTAATGGTTCCTGCAAATGCTGGATTATACCCGAAATTATTAAATGTGTATTGAGAATATTGTGCTGACTGTTGTCCAAAAATAGTTCCTGAAACCAATAAAATCAATATGACAATTACTTTCCTCATTTATCTAAACACCGAAACAGCCCCCTTTAAAACAATGTCATCACTTTTTTCATTTTCTATTTTTAATACATAATAATAGGTAGTAACAGGCAAATTAGATCCTATATATTTCACATTCCAACCATCTGTATTGTCATATCCTTTTTTATGATAAACTCTCTGCCCCCATCTATCAAAAATAAAAACTTCATTCTCAGGATAATCTTCAATATTTATAATTATCCAAGTATCATTAATCCCATCATCATTAGGTGTTATCACTTCTAATGGCGTTACAGGGTCACATTGTTTTACATCCATTACAATCCATGTAGTATCGATACAGCCATTACCATCTCTTATTTCTATTGGATAAGTAGATATGTTTAAATCAAGATACAACTCTTGTTGACCTAAGCTTCCATCCCCAGAAATAAAATCGTAAGTATAGGGTTCGTTTCCTGGAGGATTTGCTGTTACTCCTAACACTTCAACATCTGCCCGAGTTTGATTACATTCTACATCTCCTAAAACATTATAATCGGCTACCATTGTATAATTAATTACCGTATAATCGGTAGAAGCAATGTCATTTGTACAACCAGTTGTTGTTACCATGATTAATTCAACAAATTCAAAATCAGCTGTAGTGGTATAACTTATTCCTGTGCCTACTGTATCTCCATCAACAATCCAAAAATATTGTGGTGTAACTACTCCTACAGAAGGTGTAGCAGACAATAAAACATCTGTACCTCTACATACTGGATTTATTAAATTAGGCGTAATTTGAACACTCACTGGGCATTGAGAGAACCCAAAAATGCTGATAAATAATAATAAAAAGAAAAAAAGTCCCTTTTTCATATCTCACAAATTTACTATTAATTTTTAGGTAATTGTGCTCTCATAATCTTACGAGGCTCTGATTATAAATTAAAGGTTGTTTAAACACAATTTATGTACTTTTTTAATTAATTAAAGGCTCATTTATTGAGTTCTTCATATCTTTACCTAAGTTATGTCAAAATTAACATTAAGCTTTGAGGAAGATTACGATTTTACATTAATTGGTATTAGTTGTCATACTAAAGATTATCGTTTATGCTGGGAACTCAATAGATCCTTACACATTGATTTAATAAGAATAACTGATCTAGAAATTAACAAGAAAAATACCACGAGTTCTTTTTCTTTTTATGAATTTATTGATGACACTAATTATTTAGATTTTTATTTAATCTCTAATCTTTGCAACAGTGGTTATTTAGTTTCAGAGCAAAAAAAAGTAGATTTCTTTTTAATGATAAAAGGTAATACTGATGAATATCAAACAAAAGACTTTATTGATAAAATAAACTCCTTATCTTTGGTGCTAACTTCGTTTAAGATTAACCCTGAAAGTTTAAAATCAAAACAAAACTTATTATTTTAATGTACAGAAAAACTAAAATTGTTGCCACTATTGGACCTGCTACCGAATCGAAAGAAATGCTTTCTAAAATTATCAACACTGGTGTTAATGTTTGTAGAATAAATTTTTCTCATGGCTCTCATAAAGATCATGAAAAAGTTATAAATAACATTAGAGGAATAAACAAAGAACAGGGTCTTTTTACTGCAATTTTAGCTGATTTACAAGGCCCCAAAATTAGAGTTGGAAAAATAAAAGATAATGGAGTTAAGTTAATAAACGGAAATGAACTAGTTATTACTACAACCGAATGTATAGGAGATTCCTCAAAGGTTTACATTAGCTATCAAAATTTTCCAAAAGATGTTTCTGCTGGAGAATTTATTTTACTGGATGACGGGAAATTAAAACTAGAAATTAAAAGCTCTAACAATAATGATGAAGTTATTACAATTGTTAGACATGGAGGTATTTTATCTTCAAATAAAGGAGTAAACCTTCCTAATACAAAAATTTCATTACCCTGTTTAACTCCAAAAGATTTAGTTGATTTAGAATTTGCTCTTAAAATGAACATTGCGTGGATTGGACTATCTTTTGTGAGAGGAGCTGATGATATTATCGAATTAAAAAACATCATTAACAACGCAAAAAGTAATGCTAAGGTTATCGCAAAAATTGAAAAACCTGAAGCGATTAAAGATATTGATGAAATTATTAATGTTACTGATGCGATAATGGTTGCCCGAGGTGATTTAGGCGTAGAGATTCCTTTTCAGGAAGTCCCATTAGTACAAAAAATGATTGTAAAAAAATCAATGAAAGCGTCTAAACCCGTTATCATTGCTACTCAAATGATGGAAAGTATGATTGATAATATTACACCATCAAGAGCAGAAGTAAATGATGTAGCCAATGCAGTAATGGATGGGGCTGATGCAGTAATGCTCAGCGGAGAAACTTCAGTAGGAAATTTTCCAGTAGAAGTTATTGATGCAATGGATAAAATTATTAAAGATGTTGAGACTGATGACAGCTTATATCACCATGAAATCCCTCCAAACGAAGATAATTTAGACCGATACATTACAGATTCGGTTTGTTATAATTCTTGCCGATTAGCTCAAAGAGTTAATGCAAAAGGGATTGTTACTATGACTTTTTCTGGCTATACTGCTTTTAAAATTTCTGGTTTTAGACCCGAAGCTGGGATATTTGTTTTTACAGGAAATGAAGAAATTTTAAATATGTTAAGTTTAATCTGGGGTGTTAAGGTTTTTCTTTATAGTAAGTTTGTAAGTACAGACCATACTATAGCCGACATTAAATATATTCTTAAAAAAGAAAATGAACTTAAAAAAGATGATTTAATTATTAATATTGCAAGTATGCCGATTGCCGAAAAAGGACAATCTAACATGATGAAATTAAGTGCTATTGAATAATTAAAACGAAGAACAAGATGCCTATAGACATAGATTTATTAAGAGAAATTGCCGAAATAGCTGGAGCCCCAGGACACGAACAACGAATTAGAAAACTAGTTTTACGAGAAGTAACTCCTCTGGTTGATGATGTTACCATTGATAATATGGGAAATGTTTATGCTATTAAAAAAGGAGCTAACCAAAAACGAGTTATGGTTGGAGCACACATGGATGAAATTGGTTTTATTGTTACACATATTGATGATAATGGTTTTATCAGGTTTCATACACTAGGAGGTTTTGACCCAAAAACACTTACGGCACAACGTGTAATTATACACGGAACAGAAGATGTTATAGGTGTTATGGGTTCTAAACCTATACACGTAATGAGCCCCGAAGAAAGAACAAAAATGCCTAAAACAACTGATTATTTTATTGATTTAGGAATGAATAAAGAAGCTGTTGAAAAAATCGTAACCATTGGAAACCCAATAACTAGAGAACGTGGTTTAATTGAGATGGGAAATTGTGTAAACGGCAAATCATTAGATAATAGATTAGCTGTTTTTATTTTAATAGAGGCATTAAGGGCATTGAAGGACAAAGAGGTTCCTTTTGATATTTATGGTGTTTTTACGGTACAAGAAGAGGTTGGAATAAGAGGGGCTAATGTAGCTGCTTTGGCAATTAAACCAGATTTTGGTTTTGGATTAGATACAACTATTGCTTTTGATGTGCCAGGTGCAAAACCAGAAGAAATAATTACCAAGCTAGGTGATGGAACAGCTATTAAAATTATGGATAGTGGTACTATTTGTGATTATCGTATGATTAAATACATGGAAAACGTAGCAAAAAAACACAACATTAAAAACCAAAAAGAAATTTTAACTGCTGGCGGAACGGACACTTCTGGAATACAACGTATCAACCCTGGAGGGGCTATTGCTGGAGCTATTTCTATACCAACAAGACACATACACCAATCTATTGAAATGGCTAATAAAGATGATATTAGAGGAAGTATAGATTTATTAACTCATTGTTTAGTTGAACTAGACCAACACGATTGGAGCTTTTAAATAAAACACACTCATAATGCGAATAAAGTGCATATGTACTATATTCAGCTAATGAATCATTAAATATATAATTATTATGAAACGAGTATTAGTATTAGGGACTGGGTATGTAGTTAAGCCTTTAGTGGATTATTTTATTGATAAATGTAAATATGAAGTACT
>JAESTF010000135.1 GCA_016763795.1 Flavobacteriales bacterium | reverse complement strand
GAATTGAAAAACAGCCCTGTTTTTTAAAACAATTCTAACTGTTGAGTTGGTTTTTCTGTTGCTGTTTCTTTTTGGCCAACAAACATCTCCATCATACCAAACTGCTTATCGGTAATGTTTAAAATGCCAACGTGTCCATTTTCGGGCAAACTAAATTTAACCCTCCGTGTATGTACATCAGCATTCTCTCTACTAGCACAAAAACGCATATAAATAGAAAATTGAAACATACTAAAACCATCATTCAATAATTCTTTACGAAAACCACTGGCAGCCTTACGCCCTTTCTTAGTTTCGGTTGGTAAATCAAAAAAAACAAATACCCACATACTTCTGTACTGATTTAAACGTGAAAATTTTTCGTTCATTTTATATCGTATAAGAACCCTTGGAGGTTTATGCCGTCAATCAACTAAACCTCCAAGGGTTTTAATTAATTCAATAAGTAGGATACAACAACTTTCGGCTATAACCTGCATAACACTCGTACAACGAATAGGTTGTTCTACTCATCGCTACCATTAAAGGGCTCTTTTTGCCATCAATAACAACATCCAATGCTGGTATGCTTAATAATTCTTTTTTTAATTCTGTAGTTAGTTCTTCAATGTCATCATGGTTATCTACAATATAACACACTACCATATCCACATAAGGTCGGTATGGCTCCATAATATCATCTACCAAACAATAGGCATTGTATTTATTGGCATGGTGTATTCCTAAAACAGGTAATAAACCACTACTCACAATTGCTCTGGCACAAACAGCACGTAAAATAGCGTAACCATAATTTAATAAATTATTAGGGCTATCTCCTTTTCGCTGCCTAGTAAACCCTTCCATATCAAAAATATTTTTCCAATAATAGGCCGCAGCTCTGGCCTCATGATTTAATACATCTCCACTAGTTACTTCTTTTGCCCAATGTTTCATGTTTTGTACGGCCACTCCTCTTTCTGAAAGTAATGCTGCTTGGTTTTTAATTTTTGCTTGTATGGTTTGTTGCCATAAATTCTTTTTTAAAGGAACAGAAGCTTCTAATTGATGTCTAACCCGCTCATTCTGTTCCGAATTAGCACTAAATGGCATTACCATACCAATAGGCATGTGCTGTGCATTGCAATTAATAATAGCGGTATTATTAAGTGTTAGTTTTGCCAGTAAACTATTGCTTATTGTAATTTGAGGATCTTCTAACACCACAAAACCAATATCCTCTATCGGTACTGTTTTACTGGGTTTTTCTTTATCAGCATAACTAATTTGTAGTTGCTCATTTTTAGTGTTTAAATATGCAGGACTACCAAAAAATAAGGTTCTTTTTATCATAATAATTTTTAATTAAACTTAATTATTACTTTCTGTTTCAATACGTTGAAACACTTATACGTTGCTTATTTTAATACTTAGCTATCTTCTAAAATAAGGTCATTAATTAAGTCGGTTTTTATTTTTTGTTCTTGATGAACGTATCTAAAATTTTCTAAATCATCAAATAATTCTATAACAGCTTTTCGGGCCAACAAAGTAGGTTTATTGGATAAGATACTTTTATATGAAGTATACGGAAATTCATCAAAATTAGAGGTTAACTGATGTTTAACAGGATTAAGATGTACATACACTATTACCTGCTGTAGATATTCTTTAGCGGTGATCTCTTTTCTTTTAAAGTTTGAACTAAACAAACTACCTTTTCTGTTGTGCTTTTTATTAAATGCCTGTGTGTATGAATTAAAAAAATGACTAAACTGTAGGCTTAGTAAACTCTCCAAGGGTTTAGAACCCTTGGAGAGTTTTTCTTCAAAATAATTATTCAATACTTTTTCTTCTTTTATTTTTATTACAAAATGAAAATGATTGGGAATCAAACAATACGCATAAACATGAGCTATTGGAGCAATATATTTTTTAAACTGTTGTAAAAAATAACGGTAATTCTCCTCCTCAACAAACAGTTTTTCACTGCCATTTGCCCTGTTGTAGATGTGATAAAAATTATCTGCTTGCATTTTTTATTTACTTAATTAACCCTCCAAGGTTTATGTCGTTTATTGGTATAAACCTTGGAGAGATTTTTAGTTACTCTCCTATTTTGCTCTTGCTACATTTCCTAAACGATCTACTTTTAATTTCCAGCAAACTTCTTTTATTTGAATTCCATTTAGACTTGTTGTTTTTGAATTGTGTCCTGTATATTTTTTCTTTTTCACATTCCATTTCATATCAACTTCATTATCTCTTATTCCATTAGCAAAACAATTTGGTGTGAAATTACATGTTCCATCAGAAAAATCATTTACTGAATAAATCCTTTCTACCTGTTCCTTACTCAAATTCGTAAAATCAACATGTTTAGGGTTTTCTACTTCATTATCGGTTGGCACATAAACTAAATCATTTGGTGAAAGAGAGAATAAAAATTGAACAAGAATTTCTTTTCCTCTTTCAAAAACAAACTTCTTTACAGGGATTTCTGTACGTTCATTTTTGGTTAAATGAGCTACTTGTTTTTGGTGTTCTATTACTTCGTTTAAAGGAATGGTTTCGTATTTTCTATTCTCTTCTTCATCTATATAAATAGCAAAAAAGAGATTTGTTCCTTGTGCCGCTTCTACATATTTTTTGTTTTTAGGAGAATTTTCATCTTCAGAAATCGAAAATTTACTGCCAACCTCATAAATTCTCACTTTCTTTATTGGTTGGTGTTTTTGTCCATTATTTAAAGCAACTATATTTTTATTCATATCCTCAATACCTTCTGATGAAAAAGCTAAAACTGCAGGTTCTATTAACTTTCCTTTTTCATCTAATTGATTAGCGTAAATATCTTGTTTTAAATGATTTTTAAGAATTAACTGAATCCCTGTATCGGTAATCTTTTTAATAGTTTTTTCGTTAAAAGAAGTATCTAATATCTTACGTGTTGCTGTAGCTTTAATATTTTCATAAACAGTTACTTTCCTCACTTCTTTATCATCTATCTTTATTGGATTCTTTTTAAAGTGAATTTTCACTTTTTTTACATCATTATCAAACAAATTAAAAGCTCCTTTTACTTTGCTTTTAATACTCTTATCTGCAATCATTTTCCAATTTTCAATCCCCAGATTAAAGGAAACAATTCCTTTCTCTCTCTTTAAAAGCACTTTACCCGAAACAGTTTCTTTGTGCATAGGCTTTCTAATCGCCCAGTTGTGTCCTTTGGTTTGAGTAACTAATTGTTTTTTCCACT
>JAESTF010000017.1 GCA_016763795.1 Flavobacteriales bacterium | reverse complement strand
TAAAGCAGAAGGGCCAGACCAAGTTCCACCAGTATCAGGATTTCCACCTAAACTATCAAATAAATTAATTGGAGTAGCATTAGCACATAAAGTGGCGGTTCCATCAGCACCAGAATTCGGTAGAGCAGTTACAGTTATAAAATTAGCCATATAAAGAGAATCAGAATTAACACCATCACTTACAACCAATGAAACATTAAAGTTTCCAGCGGAATTATAACAAATATTTGTTGGATTTTGTTGAGTAGAAGTAGTGGTATTTGCTCCTTGAAAAATCCAACTCCAACTGGTTGCAGTTCCTCCAGAACTTAAATCTGTAAAATTAATACAATCAGTTGCACATAAAGTGCTATCAGTAGAACTAAAGCTTGCACTTATAGCGCTACAAGTGTTTACTGTTACTGTAACAGGAACTCTATATGGAGCAGGGCAAACTCTAATAAAATAGGTTGTAGTTGTAGTTAAAGAAGGGGTTGTAAAGGGATTTCCTGTAAATACTAAATTACCACCAGTAGCAGCATCATACCATTCAATTGTGGCTCCAATAGGAGCTGTACCGTTAATAGTCGCTGTTAAGGTTGATGTGGTATTTTCACAAATGACATCATTGTTTACAGATACATCAAAAGTAGGAATTGATTCATTAGGCATTCCAACACCTCCGCTAGTTGCTCCATTTGGTGGGAAATTAGATATAAAAGGACTATCTGTTGTCCCATTTACTCCTCCAGTTGCATTCCGTGTTGGTGTTCCAGAAGTTATAGCAATGTAACCACCACCACCACCACCACCAGGACCTTCTGCTTCACCAATATTAGCAAATAATCCTTCTATCATAATTTGATCGCCACCCTCTCCTCCATTTACATCTATAGTAATACCAGAAACAGTTCCTGTAGTTTTAATTATTATAGTACCTCCAGCTCCAGCTCCTCCACCAGCATCTTTTCCTGTTACCGTGTTAAAAGGCGCACCTGCAGTTGTACCACTATTCCCCCCATTTTGACCATTTGCAGTTATATTTCCTGCTCCAGTTACATTTCCATAGCTAGAAATGAAAATGATACCTGCACCATTTCCTCCTGCACCTGCTTCTGTAGGATTTGAATTTCCATCACCAGCACCACCAGCACCACCCATAAATATTTTTCCGGTAGAATAGTCTAAAGGTCTTCCTCCTAAGCCTCCCATTTGTCTTCTTGAATCACCTCCCCAAGCTGCATTACCAGGTCCTTGAGTTAATTCATTTTCATCAGAACTTGTATGTGAGTATCCACCTCTACCTCCACCAGAATTGTTAGCTCCAACTAATGAAGGAGATTCTAAGCCCCAAGCAGCATTGTATGTTGGATCAGAAACACCAGCTCCTTCAGACCAATTTAAGGGATTACCAGCATTAGATCCACCACCACCACCTGCGTTGTGAGCAGTTCCACCACCACCTGCATTTGCAGCAGCACCTCTACAATATCTACCATGTAAATTTGAATCATAAAATATCCAATCACCAACAATTCCTTCTCCTTTTTCACCACCTTCACCAGAATTAGTAGAAGCAAATCTATTACCTCCAAAAACTGAATTTATTTCAGGTTGACCTCCTCGAAACCCTAAAGAAGAAACATCTATAGCTCCTCCAGTATTTATGGCAGTTATTCCATTAACTTCTATGGCTAGAATACCACCAGTAGTTCCATTCCATGTATCTGCTGTTAAAATTCCACCATTATTTACAGTTAAGTCTGTATACCTAGGGACTCTTATCACAACAACATTACCAGAGGATGTATAATCAAAAGAGAGAGGACAGTCTAGATTAATTGTTGTTGAATTAGGAATACTTTCTACTTGAATAAATTCATAATTACCACAATTGTTGTAATTTAATATTCTTCCCCAAGTGGAATGGAATCTTGAATCGTCAAATACAGAGCCTGAGGAAACAGTATCTTCCACAGAAACCCCTTGCACTTGAATTATCATAATCAAATCTCCCGCAGATAGGTTTCCAGAAAAATTATTACTTAAACTAGAGTTGGTAACAGATATAAATGTATTCCCAGTATTAGCATTAGCTGTAAGCGATGTGTAAGCATTTACAACTTCTGTAGCAGTTACAGTTTTTGCACCATCCTTTCCTCTTTGTGCATTTAGTATAGTAAAGCTAAAAAAGGTTAAAAAACTGAGTGAAATTATTTTCTTCATAAGATATAAACTTAACTACTATTAAAGACTTTAATTTAATAGAAAAGGTTGCATAATTAATAAGAGAATAAATGTAACAATTATATCTTTTATTTTAATTAACGAAAGTGGAATAAAATGATTTTAAGAGAAATCGTATTTACCTAACTTATTTAGATGTTTAGCATGACTACTTATTGCTCCAATAAGAGTATTTTGATAATATGGTAAATCAAAATCTGTAGCAGTCTTTTTAACTATTTCAGAAATTTTCCGATAGTGTACATGACATATGTTAGGGAATAAGTGGTGCTCAATTTGAAAATTAAGGCCTCCAACAAACCATGATAGTGGTAAGTTTTTTTTTGCAAAATTAGCTGTTGTATAAAGTTGGTGTATCGCCCAATTATTTTCCATTCCGCCTTCTTTGTTTGGTTGTGGAAAATCTGTTTCTTCTACAACATGTGCTAATTGGAATATTACAGAAATGATAAACCCACAAGTAAAATGCATGATAAGATAAAAAACAAGTGTAAGCCACCAAGTTTGACTGGAAAATATGAGTGGTAATACAAACACATAAGACAAGTAAAAAAACTTCGCAGAAATTAATCTCCAAAAAGCACTTTTAAAAGAAATGTTTTGTGTTTTTAGTAAATCGTTCTTTCTATATCGCTTTAATTGAATAAAATCTTTTTTGAGAGACCATGATAATGTTATTAATCCGTATAAAAACCATGCATAAATATGTTGGAAACGATGAATTTTATAACGTTTTATTTTATATGCAAATCGCATTAAAGGACCATCAATATCTTCATCATAATTAGCAATATTAGTATAAGTATGATGTAGAACATTGTGCTGAATTTTCCAATTAACGGCACTTCCTCCAACTAAATTAATTAAATAACCAAGGTATTTATTTACAGTTTTATTTTTAGAGTATGCGCCATGGTTAGCATCATGCATAATAGAAAAACCTATACCTGCCATCCCTAAACTCATTAATAGCCATAAGCTTAAAACAATAAAAGAATTTTCTGTTATATTAAAAATGATAAAGAAATAAGGAACAAAATATAGACTTAACATAAAAATGGTTTTAATTACCATATTTGAATTACCATACTTCGATATATTATTTTCCTTAAAGTAAGCGTTTACTCTTTTACGAAGCTCTTTAACAAATTCAGGGCGATCTGCAGTGTTAAATTTAATCCTTAGTGAATCCATATCTTTAAATAATTACAACAATAAACAGTGCAAATTTAATCATTTTTAATTTTTATCTTTAAAAAAAAGTAACATCTGTTAATAAAGATTAATTAAAGGTTTATACCTGTCTCTATAAATTATTTATTTTTGTCAAAAAAATTACATTAAAGAATAATTTAGAACAAGCACTTTTAAAGGTTGAGGTTTAATTTTAGTTATGGAGAAGGAAGAGACAATAAAACAAGCAAAGAGCAAAAAACCCATATTACCAAGGTTTAAAAAGGAAGGTGAATTTTCTCGAGTTTTAAAGGAAAGGG
>JAESTF010000134.1 GCA_016763795.1 Flavobacteriales bacterium | reverse complement strand
TGGGGTGAGAAGTGTGTAGAACGATTTGTTGGAATGTGGGCTTATGCTATTCTTGATAAGGCTGAAAATACATTAAACCTATCTCGTGATCGATTTGGAATTAAACCACTATACTTTTATCAAAGAGGCAATTATTTTGCTTTTGCTTCAGAAATAAAAGCACTATTAAAGTTGACTAAAGTTGATAGTAGAATTTCTAACGAAAATTTAGGAAGTTATTTGTCTTACGGAACGACAGCTGATCCTTATCAAAATTTGTTTTTATACATTGAAGATATAGAACCAGGTTGTAATTATCATTATGATTTAGGAACGGGTATGCTGACTAAGACTCCATATTACTATTTGGATAAAACTATTGAGCAAGTAGATGTAAGTGTAGAAGAAAGTACCGCAAAATTCGAAACACTATTTAATGATTCGATGGGTTTACATTTAAGATCAGATGTAGAAATTGGTGCGTCATTAAGTGGAGGGTTAGATTCTAGTGCAATTGTTTGTGCGGCCAGTAATCAGCTGAATGATGTTTCTTTAAAAACATTTACAGCATCGTATAAAAATAAAGCAATAGATGAATCTGGCTACGCTAAACTGGTGGCCAACCAATTTGCCAATGTTAAAGATGTATATACTTATCCCGAAGCCAAAGCATTGGTTGCTGACATGGATAAAATGCTCTACCATCAAGATTTACCAATAGGATCTACCTCCATATTTGCGCAATGGGAAGTGATGAAATGTGCCAATCAACACGATATAAAAGTTTTGTTAGGTGGACAAGGAGCGGATGAAACATTAGGCGGCTACACTAATTTTGCAGGAATCTATTTAATAGAATTGCTCAAAGGATTTAAGTTTACTCAGTTTTTTAAGGAGTACGGAAGATTAAAACAGAATTTCACTCCTAAAATTAAACAAGGCGTTTTAAAAGCCGCTTATTATTATTTACCTGACAATTTACAACAGCGTTTTAGAGCTAAAGAACGCTTGAGTTATAATTTTATAAAAGCAGATAAATTAAACGATTTGCAATTAAATATTCCTAAAAGAGGAGGTAAATCCTTTAAAGAACACACTGAATTGAGTATGCAATTTGGGATGTATGATTTGCTGAGGTATGAGGATAGAAATTCTATGGCTTTTTCTATAGAATCGAGAGTCCCATTTTTAGATCATCGATTAGTTGAAATGATTAGAAGTTTACCAAATAATCAAAAAATCCATAAAGGATGGTCTAAGTATGTGTTAAGAAAAATGTTAGATCAAAAACTAGATAATCAGGTAGTTTGGAGAAAAGATAAAAAAGGATTTGTAACGCCTCAACAAGATTGGAAAAATGAATTAATGACTACTTTAACCACAGAGTTAAAAGATAGCGATATGCCTTCTTTAATGAACCGAGAATATGTGTTAGAGTTATGCGATAAAGATTTTTCAAACGCAGCACATTTAAGTGAGTTTTGGAGAGCCTATTCAGTAGTGAAATGGTATAATATTTTTAATTTAAACGCCTAATGAAAATTGCGATTGTTTGTGGCCATTTTGTTCCAGAAATGGGCTATGTAGAAGTGCATTTGGCCAATACATTTCATCAATTAGGGCATTGTGTTAAGGTTATTACATCCAATAAAGTTTCCTTTTCGGCAAAGCATATTGCTATCAATCAAAATGAGAGTTCAAGGGATTATGATATCGTTCGGCTAAAAACATGGTTTTCTTATGGTCAGATAGTAAGGTCTAAAGGAATTACTAAAGAGATCCAAAATTTTAGTCCAGATAAAGTGTTTGTTATAGGATTAGGGAAAGTTTTTCCGAAAGAAGTATTTCAGCTTAAGAACAGAAAATTTGAATTAATCACCTTATTAGGTGATAATGAAAACGCATATAATAAAGCTTCAAAAAACATAAAAAGAACACTGTTGCAAAAAGTGTTTAAAACACCAGTTTACGAATTGGCCATAAAAAATAGTGATCGTTTAATAGGTTATACACCATCAACAAAAGAAACGGTGGAAGCTTTTGTTAAGACCAATTTACAAGAAGTTTTTGCTAAAAAATATTTCCAAACATCTTTAGGGTTCGATGAGAATGAATTCTATTATTCAGGAGAAAAAAGAGACGAATTACGAGCGTCATTGAACATTGCTAAAGATGAGCTTGTAGTGGTAACAGCAACAAGAGTTAATGCTGCTAAAAAACTTGAACAGGTAATAGATGCAATAGAAGTGCTAAGCAATAAAGGAATTCGGTTTAAATATATATTGATAGGCTTTTCGGAGAATGAATATTGTACGCAATTAAAAGATTACATTAGTAGCAAGAAATTAGAAGAGGTAGTTATTACCTTGCCTTTTATACCGAGAAAAGAGATGGTTAATTATTACAATATGGCAGATATTGGTTTATGGACCCAAGCTGCGATATCAATTTTTGAAGGATTAGGAACAGGGTTGTTTTTGTTGCTTCCTCAAAAAAATAATGTGAGTCATATTTTAAATGAAACAACGGGTAACTATTATGCTGAAACGAATTTATTGGAGCAACTAGAAAATAGTTTTTCTAGCTATTCAGAAACAACTAGAGCTGAAAATGCTACAGCTAGTAAAATGCATTTCTCATTTAATACCATTGCTAAAAAGTTAATAGAAAGTTGAAATTTAAAAGTTGGAAAATATGGCTCAAATCTAAACCATGGATCTTAAAATGGTTTGTATTATTGGTGTTTTTACGTCCAATAATTGATAACCTTTATTTTTTAAAGGAGATCTCTCCATTTTTATCACCTTTATACATAGTTGGAGTTTTAACGCCCATTTTAGTGATTTATGTAGTCGCAAAATTTCCTAAACCAAAGCAATCTACTTTTGATAAGTTTTTTAAAATTTGGTCCTTTTTTTTATTGGTAGGTATTTTCTTTGTCATCATTTTTGATCCCTTAAGCAAAGATTCTTTTGAGTTTCTATTAAAACTTTCTTTGCCAATATATCTTTATTTCTTTGCCCGAATTTTTATTCAAAACAAAAGAGATTTGGATGGTATTTTAACCACTTTTTTATATTCAGGAGGTTTTGTTGCCATCATATTATTGTATGAAGTTACTTTCGGAGCTATCCGTATTGTAGAGAGTAGGGGGATGGAAAGAATACAGGGTAGCTTTGGAGATGTAGTGAGTTATGGGATTTATTTAGCCTTTTGTTTTTTAATAGCGTGTTATTTTTATTTCTCTAAAAAGAGCGAAATTTCAAAACGAAAAAGAACTCGATTGCTTTTGGTTGTTGGCGGATTAAGTTTACTTACCTTAGTTAACATTCATCATGTAGCATCTTATACTATTTTTATAGGGGTGCTCTTATTATTTATGGTTTTTAATTTTAAGGCGAATAAGGGAGGTGCTATATTTTTATCAGTGTTATTTTTCTTGCTATTTTATTTATTTGGTCAGCCATTAATTGAAGATAAAATTACGCCATTGTTACAAACAGATATTTCTGTTTATGAGGGAGATAAAGGCTCAGAAAAATTATTGCACGGTAGGGTAGGAAGGTGGACCGTAATGTTTGAAGAGTTTACCAATCAAAATGTTTTTGCCCAATTTTTTGGTTACCCATTGTCCTTAAAAAGATCGTACCAATATGTTGGAGTAGGATCTCATAACGATTATGTACGCATACTCTTTTTATCGGGCTATTTTGGCTTGTTTTATTATTTGCTACTCTTAATTATGTTTTATAAGAAAGCGAAGAAGTTAGAAAGTGCCACCAGGTTTTTGGCTTTTGGAGTGTTGGGTATTTTAATGTTGTATTCAGTAAGTATTGTACCTACTTATTATCCGCCATTTATGTATATCGTAATGTCTGTTTTTGCTTTTGTAGCCTTACCAAAACAACAACAAATTTAATGGAAAGTAAACCAACCATATTAATACTCGGTAAATTACCTCCGCCTATAATTGGACCAGCAATAGCGACCAACATTATATTAAACTCACGTTTAAAAGAGCAGTTTAACTTGGTGCATTTCGATACGCGAATAAATGCTGAGGTGGCTACTATGGGTAAATGGAGCTTTGCTAAGCTTTTTAAAAGTTTTGAATTATACCGAAAGTACAAAGCCGTAATAAAAAAAGAGCAGCCAGAACTAATTTTAGTACCCATTAGCCAAACAACAATGGGTTTTGTAAAGGATGCGCCATTTATTAGAATTGGAGCTAAATACGCAAAGGTTGTGGTGCAATTAAGAGGCAGTAATTTTAAAAACTGGTTGGCAGCTTCTGGCAGTTTTACAAATAGTTTTGTAAAAAAGACATTAAAAAAGTGTGCGGGAGTAATTGTGTTAGGAAACAACTTAACCCATTTGTTTGAGGCTTACTTTACAGCCGAACAAATATTTGTTGTTCCGAATGGAGGCAATTACGAACTTCAAACAAAAAAAGAAACAGAATTAACCATCTTATACTTAGCCAATTTTTTACCCTCTAAAAGTTTTGATGATGTATTAAAAGCCTTGGTTATTTTAAAAGAAAAAGGCATTACCAATTTTAAAATGAATGCTGCTGGAGCTTGGGATAATGAAACCTTTAAACAACAATGCTTGACAATAATAGCGGATAATCAATTGGATAATGTAACGCTATTTAAACCACAAGCAGGTGAAGCTAAAATGCAGTTGTTTGCCGATGCTGATGTGTTTGTTTTTTGTCCTAAAATGCCCGAAGGTCACCCTTGGGTAATTGTTGAAGCAATGGCCAATGGTTTGCCAGTTATTGCAACCGATCAGGGTGCAATAATAGAATCTGTTATTGATGGTGAAAATGGGTTTATAGTGCCAGCAGAACAACCTTTAGTTATTGCCGAAAAATTAGAACAGTTAATTAAAGATGCAGCTTTAAGAAAGCAGTTTTCTGAACAATCAAAAACGGTATATCAAACCAATTTCACGGAAGAAAAAATGGTTGAAAATCTGAAAGGCGTGTTTGATGCTGTTTTGGAGGGAGATTTCGTTTGAGGTTTCGGCTAGAATTGTTGCTATCTTGAAGGTACTATGTTTTTTAGCTAGTGTTAGTGTCTGTATTTTTCGTGTTCTTCTAATAAGAATTTATTTATTTCAATATATACCACACATATCCAAGTGAAAACAGGTTCATTTATTTTCGAAAAAAGATAATCGGGATCAATTATTTCTATAGACTCTAAGTTTTTATCTCCTCTATTGAATAGATGAAAAAATCGATTCCTGAGAGTTATTATAAATGAACTTACTTCTCCAAAGCAGATAGATATTTTACTATTATCAACTGTATCTGTATGAAATAATTTATCATCCATTACACTTTTTATTGCTTTAAATATTTTTTCATTTTTTTCATGTTCATCATTCAATTCTATA
>JAESTF010000133.1 GCA_016763795.1 Flavobacteriales bacterium | reverse complement strand
TTTTTCATCTTTAAAAGCCAAATTTTATATTTGGCGGACTTTATAAATGGCTCTGAACTTTCGTAAACCAACAAAATTCCTATTTGCTATATACATTGTTGTAAAACGTTTTTTAATTTTTTCTAACTTTTTGGCCTCTCACTGGTTCACCTCTTTCTATAAATATATTATCTTCATAATAATTTAAAAATTGAGCAGGAAGTCCCAATCCACTTAAAAGGCCTGATGTTCCTTCTAATTGGTAATGTAGGTGTGGAACGCTAGAAGCACCGCTATTTCCGGTTTGACCAACTTCTTGACCTTTACCAATAATATCACCGACAGCAACTATAATTGATCCTTTTTTTAAGTGTGCCATTATCGATAATTCACCGTTTAAATGATCTATTATAATATAATTACCACCAGGTTGATCTATATTAACATTGCCAGGTTGATTATCTTCAATGTTATTTACCATCTCTATTATTGTTCCATTACCAGGAGCATTTAAACGTTTTCCAAAACAGTAATGGTCTTCATTTTTACTACCATCTCCAGCACGTATCCATCCATTTATTTCTATAGTAAAGTCATATGCATATCTTTCACCTACGCCATGAGTAGTAAAATGATGAGCTCCATCTCTGTGTGTTTTTCCACCAGTTTCTATATGCCATTCTTCTTCGAAAGGCAATTCTAAATCTGTTACCGTTTGATAATTTAAATAAATATCTTCTTCTAGTTTACCTTCATCTCCCATTAAACCTTTAGTACAAGAGGCTAAAATTAGAATAACGGCAAAAAAAATAGTTTTTATATGTTTCATAATTTAGTTAAAATTTAATATTAAGGCCTAAGTTCAGTTGATATTGTAGCTCTCTAAAAGCATTTGAAATTTGAAGCCTATCGTAATTAAAATTATAGTTTACTTTCACATCAAAATGATTAGAAAGTGCATATTTATATTCAGTACTCCACAAAACACTTTGGTAACTATTTAATGAGTAAACAGTTTCTTCAAAAGTCGAAATTCTCCACATAAAAAAAGGGATCGTTAGTTTAGATGATAGTGATTGCTTCTCATCTATCTGAAAAGTAAAACGACTAGCTACTCCAAATTTTTGTTGAAAATCATATGGCCCCTGTTGTAAATAAGAAGACAGGTTGGTTTGTGATTGTAAGCCTGCATGGATTGCAAACTTATTTTTATTATAAACTCGTTTTAAATAGGAGAAATTTATCACTATTTTAGAATAGTCTGCATTGAGTGCTGGAATTATATCTGATTTTAATTCTGAACTTAAATACTCTAATTGTATTTCAAATAAATTTTCCTTTTTACTAGTACGCCTATATTTTAACTGATGATTTAAGCCATTATAATTATAACGAGCAACAGGAGCAAACGATAAGTTTTTCAAAAAACCAAAATTATAACCTGTTGAAAACTCAAGGTTATTTTTTTTTATATTGGTTTTTGGTTGTGAAAATCCAATAGTGTAAGAAAGTGCAAGAACTGAAAGTACAAAGATGTATTTTCTCATGTTTAAATTTTGAAGTAAAACAACAGAAAAAAGAGTTTAAAAAAATAAAAAATTGATGAACGTTTAATAGTTAATGATGAACGTTAAAAGCTACTTTAACATAAATAAATTATGCTTTTCTTTGTTTAAAATATTCAAAAATGAATAAATCCAAAATAGTAATAACTGTAGTAGGGCACGTATTGTTTTGGTTATTAAATTATTGGCTTATTTCTTTTGGAACAGATCTTAATTGGAATGGCTTTACTACTATTTCTGGTAGTTTAGGTTATGCCTATACTTATGGACTTATTTTTAATGCCATTTTATTTTATACACAAGTCTTTTTGTTATTCCCAAAAATTTATGCCCATAATAGAAAGGTTATATTTTATGTGTTTTCTATTTTTCTAATATTTGCAATCTCTTTTATTGAGACCTATTTTGATTATATACTTTATGGTATTTACAAAATAAATGATGAACCATTATTTGGAAGTTTTACCACTAATTTCACATTTCACATTTTATATAGTATCGCAGGTTTTTATTATATTCTTAAGTTTGAATACATAAAATCCGAGAAAATAAAGCAAAAACTTTTGGAAGAAAGATACAAAACAGAATTAAAATATTTGAAGGCTCAATTGAATCCTCACTTTTTATTTAATGGAATAAATAGTGTCTATCATTTAATTGGTAAAAATAATGCGTTAGCTAAAGATACATTACTTCAATTTTCTGGACTACTACGTTATCAATTATACGAAAGCGGGACTCATAATTTCTTGGAAAAGGAACTGGATTATATGTCACAATATATTAAAATCGAAGAAACTCGAAGAGGTTCAGATATTCAACTTCAATATGATATAGAATTTGAGAATCCCACTAAAAAAATAGCTCCTTTGTTATTGATTCCATTTATAGAAAATGCTTTTAAGCATTGTAGTAGCCATACGGATGATTATATGAATATAATTAGTATAAAAATTATAGAAATAGGAGGTAAACTCACATTAAATATTACAAATAGTTTTGATAACTTAATTTCTGAAAACCCTGTAGGCGGAATTGGACTAAACAATGTGAAAAGACGATTGTCATTATTATATCCGGATAAATACAACTTAGAAATAAGAAGAGAAAAGACCAATTTTATTGTCGAGTTAATCATTAATTTATAACTATTAAAAATGAAACGACTTAACTGTTTAATTATAGATGATGAGCCTATAGCTCGAGAGGGAATAGCAGGCTATTGTAAAGAAATTCCATTTTTAAATGTTGTCGCATTATGCAAAAACCCTTTGCAAGCAAATCAATATTTAGAAAAAAGTCAAATCGATTTAATTTTTTTAGACATTAATATGCCCTTATTATCAGGTATTGATTGGTTAAAAGAATTAAAAAACTCCCCATTAATAATTATGACAACTGCATATGCAGAACATGCGTTGGAAAGTTTTACTTATAACGTAATAGACTATTTAGTAAAGCCAATTTCTTTTGAGCGTTTTTTACAAGCAGTTAATAAAGTAAATAAATATTACGACAACAAAATTGAAGATGAAGTACTGTTTGTGAAAAGTGAAAAACAACTCAAAAAGATCAATATAAATGACATTCTATTTGTAGAAGCTATGCAAAATTATATAAAAGTTGTAACAGTTATAGAGTCTATAATTATACATATGTCTTTAAAAAGTTTTAAAGATCAATTACCTGATAATTTTATTCAAACACATAAATCGTATGTAGTATCCAAATATAAAGTAGATAAAATTATAGAGAATCAAATTATTATTGGGGAATATAAAATTCCTGTAAGTGTACGGTTAAAAAAAATAGTTCTAAATAGTTTTTAAATTGTAGAAGATTTATCCAATCTATTTCCAAATGTTTTACAAGAACCGAATAAAGAACACTAGTGTTCTTTATTCTCATTATGTTTAATTATCAAATATAATTAAAAGTGATATAACTCCTTTTTATAAGGCTTGTAGAAACCTTACATTTTTTATAGCGTAAGGAGTTGTATATGAATAGCAAGGGGTTAAAATGTACTTACTTTTTGGTTTTAGCACTTAACCCTTATTACTTATACATTTTGTTGAGGTGCGTTATTTGTTAAAACTAGAATCATCTCTTTGGCTACTTCAGAAGCAGAGGCTGGGTTTTGACCTGTAACCAAATTATCATCTACAACAACATAAGGGGCGAAATCATTTCCTTTACTGTACATACTTCCTAATTCTTTTAATTTGGTTTCTAATAAGAAAGGCACAATATTTTGTGCTCCAACAGCTACTTCTTCAGTATTTGAATAACTCGTTATTTTTTTTCCTTTTATGTAAGGGAACCCTTTATCATTTATGGCATCTACTAAAATAGCCACACCATGACATAATGCTCCAATTGGTTTGCTTTGAGATATAAATGCTTCTAAGAATTGGGTTAATTTTGGGTTATCTATAAAGTCCCACATTGGCCCATGACCACCAGGAAAATATACCATGTCATAGTCGTTATTATCAAGTTTACTAAAGTTTAGGCTATTATTTAAAAACGCCATGGCTTCTTTATCTTTTGCAAATTTAAGAGTGTCTTTAGTTTGCCATTCTGGTAGCTCACTTGCTGGGTCTATTGGTATTTTTCCTCCTTTTACAGAAGCAATTGTAATATCAAACCCAGCTTGTTTAAAGATATAATAAGGGTTAGCGACTTCCTCAAACCAAACTCCTGTTTTAGTACCGCTTGTACCTAATTCATCATGTGACGTTGTCACAAATAATATATTTGTTTTTTTCATTTTTTTTAATATTTGTTATCCTTCTTTTACGTGTACAAATTTGGGGCAGATTTAAAGTTTAAAAGTTGTCATATGACAACGTTTTGAGTTTGCGTGATTTTTTATATGGACATTTCAACTTACCTAAGTGTTTCATAGATCGGGTTCATAGATCTATTTACTTGATTACTTGTGTTAAATCGGTAATTTGTGGTTTCTAATAGGGGTAAACATGTTCGCTGTTGTTGTTTGAATTAATGATATAATTGCTCAGTGGAAAGAGCGACAAGTCATGTATTTGACCAGAAGAAAGTCAAAATCGTAACTATTGAGAGTGTAGTGAAAATTAAGTTCTTTTGGTTTTTAAGGTCGGCTTGTGTGGAGTGAAAATAATGTGCAGTTAGGCTTTTCGTAATGGCATACAACATCCATTATATGAAACGTAGGTCAGTTGATAAACACCTTTCTTTTCGGTTTAATACAGAGCCAAATATAAATATTTCGCTTTTATTTTAAATGCTAAATCTTATATCTGTCGGAACTTAATAATTACAAAAGGACGCTTGAGTTTAACACCAAACGGTCTATGTTTTTTATACAGTGTTAACAACTGGTTTTATTCTGGTGGCAGGTGTTTTTCTAAAAAATCATACACTAAATTAAATTGTTCTAAAGGCTCTATATGTCCACCATCTAGTATAATATGCTCTTTATAATATTTAAAATTATGTTCCTCTAGTCTTTCTATTATTTTGTTTGACATAGATGTTGCAGGCCACATCTCGTCATCTTTACCTGACAGTATCAAAATAGGACCATTTATATTTTCTACTTTAATTTCCGCATTTTTCACGGCTTCTTCATCTTCAAGCATCATACTAAAAGCAGTATAATGGTCTCCTTTTAATGCGGGTGAAATTGTTTTTAGTGGTGCAGGTACATAGGTTACTTCATTGCCTTTGTAAGTCCAAGATGAAGTGTTTGAAGACCAGGTAATTGCTGGAAAACTCACATGTGATGTGGACATTGCAATGACTGCCCTATATTGATTAAATCTGCTGGCTAAATTTAGAACTAATTCGCCTCCTTTAGAACCTCCAATGAGGGCTATTTTTGATTCATCAATTTTATTGTTTTTGGCTATACTCATTATAGTATCGGAAATTGCGTCTAATGAAATTCGGTCAAGATTCCTTGGTGTTCCGTCTGCATTGAAGTAACCAATTGCCAAAATCGCGTAGCCTTTTTGAATAAGACTGTCCCTTTTACCTTTCATATGGTTTCTATGCCAATCAATACCACCTTCGGCACCTCCAAAGGCTACAATCAAAGGTTGATTGTCTGAATCACCTAAATATAATAAAGTTTCGACAACTCCATGTTGTTTTGAAAGTGAAGGAACATATGTGAAGATATAAATAAGTCCAATAGCGAAAACTAAAGTGATAATTAATAAAATTCTTTTGATTATCTTCTTCATATAAATATAAAATTAAGAGTCAAAGATACAGAATGGAATAGACATAACTTTTGATCTATATCAAATAATCACTTTTCAGCACGTATTCTACTTAATGTTTCTTGAGTGATTCCCAAATAAGATGCAACCATTCCTAAAGGAATACGATGATAAATGTCAGAATATGTTTTTTGAAAATGATGATACCTTTCTTTGGCAGAT
>JAESTF010000132.1 GCA_016763795.1 Flavobacteriales bacterium | reverse complement strand
GGCTTTCGGCGAACGCGATGTGGACCGCGAGTACAATTTCCAATCGACTGATAAATCATCCCATTGTTTGTTATCTTTTTCAATTAAACCTATCTTCCATTGCCTATTCCAATTTTTTAATTGTTTTTCTCTGTAAATAGCATCTACAATTTGATTGTGAGTTTCAAAATAAACCAAGTTAACACAATTATATTTCTGGGTAAATCCTTTAACGAGTTTATTCTGATGTTCGTAAATCCTTCTTTCTAAATCGTTTGTTACACCTATATAAATTGAGTTTTTATTATCACTCGACATTATATAAACGTAGTATTCTTTCATTTTTTTAGATTCCCAGTCAAGCTGAGAATGACAAAAGTTAATTAACAAATAACGAATTTTCTATTTTTGGTATTATCCCTTTTTCTTGTGCTAAGTTAAACATTTGTGTAATGGCATCTTTACCTTCAACACCTAAATCGATAGAATATTTATTAACGTACAATTCTACATGTTGCATCATCACTTCTTTGCTCATTTCTTGAGCATTACATTGCATGTACTCTAAAGGTTCTGCTAGGTTATTAAAAGCATATTCAATACTTTTCCTTAAGATTCGATTTACTTTTAGAATCGTTTCTTTTGGTAAATCACGTTTAATAATTATTCCTCCTAAAGGAATTAAATGTCCTGTAGTATTTTCCCAATATTCACCTAAATCAATAATTTTTTTCAATCCTTTATCTTGGTAAGTAAATCTATTCTCATGAATAATTAAGCCAGCATCAACATCTCCATTGATAACAGCATTTTCAATGTCGGAAAATAACATTTCAGTTTTATTGTTAGCTTCAGGGTGAGCAATACTTAACAGGAAATTGGCGGTAGTCATTTTGCCAGGAATCGCAATTTTAAGAGTATCGAGTAATGAGTGTTGGATGTCAGGCTTGCAGATTAGTAATGGACCACAACCTTTTCCTAGAGCGCTTCCTGAATTAAGTAAAACATAATTATCAGTTAAATAACCATAAGCATGGTAACTGATTTTTGTAATATCTAACTCACTTTTAAAGGCTTTATTATTGAGATCTTCTACATCGCCTAAATATACTTCAAAATCTAATTCTTCGGTATCTATTTTATGATGTACTAAAGCATCAAAAATAAAAGTATCATTAGGACAAGGAGAAAAACCTAGTGTTAGTTTCATAGAGTCTAAAAATTTATATAGTTACAAGTTTATAAAGTTTAAAAGAGAATGATAAATAGCTTTTAATTCTTTACTTGATAAACTTTATACTAAAGTGCCTGAATAATCTTCAGCCCTGTATCACACAAATTCTTTACAGCCAAAGGAATATCCCAATTGTCTTTATTTCTTCTTTCTACTTTATTGGATATGGTTCTAATTTGAGCACAAGTAATTTCTTCTAATAAACAAGCGTAAAAGAAAGCTGCACCTTCCATACTTTCTACTTGAGGGTTAAAACGTTCTTTAATTTTTTGAATAGAAGTATCATTTCCATGAGTAGTGTTTACCGTTATAGCACTTACTTTTGTTAATGAATTAATGATTGAATTATCTTGCAATAATTTAAGGGGCAATTCTTCTTCCGTAAACCCTAAATCGGTTGTTGAAAGAAAACTATCCCCATCTTCTGCTCCTATTTCAGATATTTGGTCAGATATTATATTAACTGTTTCTCCAATTTTTATATTCTCATTAAAACTACCTGCAATACCCAAATTAATGGCAACATCATATATTTTAGAATTTAGTGTTTTACCCATCCAGTAGGCTGTACAAGTCATGCCTACACCCGGAATTAAAACATCAATTTTGTGTTTATTATAGGTGTATCTTTTTAGTTTTTGATTTACTTCTTGTTCCAATTGAAATTGTAATAACAAAGGTTCAATTTCTAAATATGTTGCTGAAACGAGTAGAATATTCATAATGTAGATTCCCAGTCAATCTCCAATCAATTTGAGGGCATGGCTGAGAAAGATAGTTAATTAATAGAATGTAGGCTCAACTTCTTTTTCAGTAAAGTTAATCCCGTAATTTTCTAATTCATCTAAAATAGGGTTGTAAATTTCTTTTACGATAGGTACATGTACACCCGAAGTAGTAATAGTTCCATTTAAAATCATTTTAACTGATATTGCTAATGGTAAACCTACTGTTTTTGCCATAGCGGTAAAACGTTGGTCATCTCCTTTAACTACCATTGAAGAGTGAATCTCTTTGTCTTCGCCACTAGCTGTTTTGTATCTGAAACGGTGCCACATTACAATCATATCTTTATCTTCTGGAGCAAGTGTCCATTTTTGTTCTAAAATATGTTGTAGTATTTGAGCTGGAGTAGCATTTTTTAGCCCAATTTTAGTATCTTCAAAAATCCCTAACCAAACAAATTTCTCATACATTTCAATATCATCTTGACGTATATTGAAATAATGTTTGAATTTTAGTTCAACTGAATCATTTTGGTTGTAAGGGAGAAAAGAATTGATAAATTGACGGTTGGTCATGTTCTCAGAATCTTCCATTGTATAAGAATCATCCGTTGCGCCTAATTTTACAAAATAATGCCAAGCCTTACAAAATCCAGGTTTTCTTAATGTTCCTCTATACATAGTAGGAATGTTTTTCAAGGCATAAACTTCTCTGTACTGTAAAGAATCTCTATTGGCATACCCTTCAAATTTTCCGTAACCATCAATATTAATTATTTCAGTTCTTCTAAATAATTTATGGTAAGGAATGTATTTGTATTGATGGTTTTGAATGAATTTACATGTTCCTTGGCCTGCTAAAACAACATTTCTTGGATTCCATGTAAATTTGTAACCCCAAGGATTATTATCACTTTCAGGAGCAACTAAACCACCAGTAAAAGTTTCAAAAGCTTTTAAATCACCACCATTATCTCTAATATTATCAATAACTCGCATTGCCGACATGTGATCAATTCCAGGGTCAACGCCAATTTCATTCATCATTACAATTCCTGCACTTTTAGCTTCATTATCTAATGCTTTCATTTCTTCTGAAACATAAGAAGCTGTAGCCATATGTTTTTTGTATTTGATACAGTCTTTAGCAACTGACATGTGCATGTGAGCAGGTAACATAGAAATAATTAAATCATGCTCATCTATTAAACGTTCACGTTCTTCAGTATTATTTACATCAAAGCCAATAGCTTTTGCATTGTTATGGTTGTTTGCTGCTTCTCTAGCTAAATCTTTTGATTGATCGGCAATGGTTATAAACCAGTTTTCGTTTTCAGCATTAAACAATAAATATTGAACTAGGGAGGATGTTGATCTTCCAGAACCTATTAAGAGTATTTTTTTCATAAAATTATTTTCTATCGAAGTTCGAATTTCGTTATTAATTTGAGCTTTCCTAAAGAATTTTAGCGAATTTTACTAACAAATAACGTTGATAAAAAGATTATAGACCAATGAATAAAAATATACTGATTAAAGGTGCAATTTTAGGGATGATTGCAGTTTTAGGGGGAGCTTTTGGAGCACATGCCTTAAAAGAAATATTATCTCCAGAACATTTGGATAGTTTTAAAACAGGAGTTCGTTACCAAATGATACATGCTGTTGTATTATTGTTTCTTTTTATTTTGCTAAACAAGTTTGAATCGAAGCAATTTAAAATTGCTGCTTATCTTATTTTCTGGGGAGTAATTTTATTTTCTGGGTCTATTTATCAGTTAACACTTAAAAATATTGTTGGATTAGAAGTGCTAAAGTTTGTAGGACCGATTACTCCAATAGGTGGTTTACTAATTATTACGGGTTGGTTGTTTATTTTGTTAGGAGGAATGAGCTTGAAAGGCTGAAATTAGACTTTTTTGATGTACTTGTTTGTCGCGTTTAAATGCGATTTACATTGTGTAAAACGAAGTTAGCGGGTTTTTATGAGAAAATCAAGATTTAATACTTAATCAAAATAACCTTTTTGCCACAAAGCCGCTAAATCCATAGTAATGGCAACAGAATAATGGATGGCAACTCCCAACCAAATAGAACGACTTTTTAAACTTAAAGTACCTAAAATAATTCCAGCAAAAATAGCTCCTATGGTTTCGGGCATTGGTTTCTGAAAATGTATCATCATGTAAGGAATCATCATTATCCAAATGGAATAAAATCCAAATCGTTTTTTAATTCCGTGTAACATAAAACCTCTAAAAAAGAATTCTAAAGCAAAGAACTGAGATAGATACAAGCATTGCCAAATGATAAAATTAGGCCATAAACTTTCTGTTTTTGGATTGTAAAAAGGGTATTTGTGCTGAAAACTATCTGTTGTAGAAACGAATAAAATTAGAGGAACCATAAACAAAAAGAAGATAACGTATATTTTATAGTTATTAAAAAATCCTTTAGGTGATATTCCATAATTACGGAGTTTGTCCTTAAAAATTAGCTTTATAATAAGAGTTGGAATAATAAAATAAAAGGTAATTAAAATACTCACCCAATAGGCTAACTGAAATAATCGTTGATTCGGGAAGTAGTTTTGAAGAGAGCTTAACCAATCTGCTAATCCATTTAGGTTAATGTCTCTTAGTGATGATGTAAGAAAATGAAAGTCTCCAAAATATTGAATGAACACCAAAGAAAAAGCGATTACAAATAAGATTGTAATTGTTTTTTTATCAAGTTGACTACTAATTGATTTTTCAGCTTCTACTTTATAAAAAGTGTTAACAAAAATGGTATTCCAGGTATTGCGTAGCATTAGCTTGTATGATCAATTGTAATTAACCAATTCCCATTGACTTTCTTCCAGTACAAAGTAAAATAACCATTAGGATTGTCATCTTCTCTAATTAAACTCCATTTGCCTAACATGTAAGCAGTACCTCCATTTACCTCTAATTTAAGTACTTTAAATTCTAACTTACCCATTGCAGCTTTATTAGGGTAAGATTTTTTGTAATTATCTAAAGTGGTTTTCCATCCATATTTAATACCATTTTTTCCAACAAACATTAAAGAGTCTGATTGCCAATAACCTTGCATAAAGTCTTCTAAATCACCATCAGTCCAAGCTTGTTCTTGGTAATTCATAACTTGCATTATGGCCTCTTTTTCAGAGGATTTTTTTGTGTTACAGGAAATTGTAATTAAAAGAATAAATAAGTAAAATATATTTTTCATAATAAAAGTAAAACCCTGTATTCAGTTGAATACAGGGTTTAAAATTAGTAATTTAAAAGAGCTTACCTTACGATTAGTTTCTTTGTTGTTTTGTTATTATCTGATACTACTGTTACCATGTAAAATCCAGGTGTCAGTTTATTTTCAAATCGAATAGTTTCATTGTTACTATTTAATTCTTTGCTAAGAACTGTTTTTCCATATATATCAGTAACTAATAATTGAGAATTAGAATTTGTTCCTTCTATTT
>JAESTF010000131.1 GCA_016763795.1 Flavobacteriales bacterium | reverse complement strand
AACTTCAAAAAACAAATAAAAAATATGCATTAGTAACTATGTGTATTGGTGTTGGACAAGGTTATGCAACTATTATTGAGAGAGTTTAAATAAATGAGCCAAAATTCTAAAATAGACAAGTATATTTCAAATTCAGCAGAGTTTGCACAGCCTATTTTAGTAAAACTTAGAAGTTTGGTTCATCAAGCCCATCCTGATATTGAAGAAACAATAAAGTGGGGAATGCCTAATTTTGGTTATCAGGGTTTACTCTTTAATATGACAGCTTTTAAAGCGCATTGTAGTTTTGGTTTTTGGAAACAAAAACTGATTAAAGGATTAGAATTTGAAGTTGAAGGAATGGGGAGTTTTGGTAAGCTTAAATCTTTAGATGATTTACCTTCAGATGAAATTTTATTGTTGTTAATGAAGGAGGCGATTGATCTAAATGAAAGAGGGATTAAGATCCCTAAAATATCAAAATCGAAAAAAGAATTAATTGTTCCTGAGTATTTAATTGAAATTTTGGAAGACAATTTAAAAGCAAAAGAAGTATTTAATGCTTTTACCTATTCTCACAAAAAAGATTACGTAGATTGGATTGTTGGAGCAAAAAGAGAAATTACTCGAGAGAAGAGAATCGTACAAATGTTAGAGTGGTTGGAAGAAGGAAAGACAAGGCATTGGAAATACAAAAACTGTTAGCATGTCAGAAATAAACCTTGAAGAAGAAAGTAAAGATATTTTAAAAGCATACCGAAGTATGTTGCGAGCTGCTAAGCATGCTAAAAAAGATACTGCAACAAAAAAACGGATGAAAACAGCATTTTATGTTGCAGTTGAAGCACATAAAAATGATAGAAGAAAATCTGGAGAGCCCTACATTTTTCATCCTATAGCTGTGGCAAGAATTTGTGCCGAAGAAATTGGTTTAGGAGCAACGTCTATAATTTGTGCACTATTACATGATACGGTTGAAGATACTGAAATTACGCTAGAAGATATTGAGGAGCAATTTGGAAAGAAAGAAGCATTAATTATTGATGGGTTAACTAAAATTTCGGGTGTTGTAGACAATAACGTGTCTTTACAAGCAGAAAATTTCAGAAAGATATTGTTAACCCTTTCAGAAGATGTTCGGGTAATCTTAATTAAGATTGCAGATAGATTGCACAATATGAGAACCATTGGTTCTATGCGAAGAGATAAGCAATTGAAGATTGCTTCTGAAACCTTGTTTTTATACGCTCCACTGGCTCATCGTTTAGGTTTACATTCTATAAAATCTGAATTAGAAGATTTATCGTTAAAGTGTCAAGAACCTGAAATGTTTGAAGAAATTCAAGGGAAATTGACTAAAACGGAAGAAATTAGAAAACGATTTATTCGTAAATTTTCTTCACCAATAAAACAAGCTCTAGAGAAGAAAGAATTAGCATTTGAAATAAAAGGGAGACCAAAATCTATTTATTCTATTTGGAATAAAATGGTAAACAAAGATGTTTCTTTTGAAGAAGTTTACGATTTGTTTGCCATTAGAATTATTATTGACTCAGAATTTGAAAATAATGAAAAATCCGATTGTTGGCAGGTTTATTCTGTTGTTACTGATTTTTACCAACCTAATATTGAGCGATTAAGAGATTGGATTTCTGCACCAAAAACAAACGGTTATGAATCGCTTCATACAACAGTAATGAGTCCAACGGGCAAGTGGGTGGAAGTTCAGATTAGAACCAGAAGAATGGATGATATTGCAGAAAAGGGATTTGCTGCACATTGGAAATATAAAGAAGGAGGAGCTGAAAGTCAGTTTGATATTTGGATTAACCAAGTACGAGAATTGCTCGAAAACAGTGATGAGGACACCTTAGATTTAATTGGTGATTTTAAGCTCAATTTATTTACTGATGAAATTTATGTGTTTACCCCAAATGGTGATATGAAAAGCTTACCAACAGGAGCGAGTACGTTAGATTTTGCTTTTTCAATTCATACACAGGTAGGTGTAAATTGTATAGGAGCGAAGGTTAATAGTAAGTTGGTGCCTTTAAGTCACCAGTTAAGTAGTGGTGATCAGGTAGAAATTTTAACGGCTAAAAAACAACAACCAAAAAAAGAATGGTTAAACTTTGTGCAAACACACCGAGCCAAAACAAAAATAAAATCTTCTTTAAATGAAGAAAAAAGAGTAGTTGCTAAAGAAGGAAGAATTACACTGGAAAAAGAATTTAAAAAGCTTAAAATTTCGTACGAAAATATTAGTTTAAAAGAGTTACAATCCTATTATAAAGTTCCTTCAGAATTAGAATTGTATTATCAAGTTGCTACTAATAATATTGATTTAACCAAATTAAAAGAATTTGAAGTTAGAAAAGGAATTTTACAACCAAAAAGGACAATAACATCAAGAGTACAAGATTATTTTGTTCAGAGAAAATCTACTACTTCAAAAATTAAAAAACTCAAAAAACCAATTTTAGTTATTGGGGATAACATGGAGAAATTAGATTATCAATTGGCAAATTGTTGTAATCCAATTCCAGGGAATGAAGTTTACGGTTTTATAACGGTTACAGAAGGCATTAAGGTTCATAAAACGAGTTGCCCGAATACGGTTCAGCTAATGTCAAATTATGCTTATCGTATTATTAAAGCTAGTTGGATTGACGAACAAGAAGCAGCATTTTTAACTGGTTTAAAAATTATTGGAATTGATGATGTTGGAATTGTAAATGGAATTACGCAGGTTATTTCTAATGAGTTAGATGTGAATATGCGTTCGATTAGTTTTGAGAGTCATGATGGGGTTTTTGAAGGACGAGTAATGGTTTTGGTGCAAGATACCTCTCACCTTACCAATTTAATTAAAAATCTTAAAAAAGTAAAAGGGGTTAAAAAAGTAGAGCAGATAGATAAATGATTTCTGTTGAAGGTTATATTTTTTTGAGTGTAAATCATCTAAAAAATAGATATTAGCAAGAATATACTAGATTTAAATTACTTTTCAACAAAGCATTAACATTTGCTATAGGTTTCTTATTAATATTTATTTTTACTTTTTAATAACCCTAATGAGCACAGGAGAAGAACTTCAGCAAAAGGTAAAAAGCATTTTCACTAATTATTTAGGTGAAAACGGACACCGAAAAACTCCTGAACGGTACGCTATACTTCAAGAAATATATTCTAGTGATGATCATTTTTTTGTAGAGGAATTGTACATTTCTATGAAAAATAAGAAATACCGAGTAAGTAGAGCTACGCTGTATAACACTATTGAATTGTTAATGTCTGCTAAATTGGTAAGGAAACACCAGTTTGGCAATAGTATGGCTCAATTTGAGCGTTCTTATGGTTCAAAACAGCATGATCATATCATTTTAAGTAATGGTGAAGTAATTGAGTTTTGTGATCCGAGGATCCAGAATATTAAAAAAACCTTAGAAGAAATGTTTGATGTAAATATTATGCACCATTCATTAAACTTTTACGGTGTAAAAAAAGATAAAAAATGAGTTTCTCTTTCAATATAAAAAAAGATGATGGACTTATTCTTATTTCCTTAAAGGGAAATTTAATGAGTAAACAACAAATAGAAAGCTTATTGGATGAGATAGATTTCTTTTTTAATGAGGGGTTAAAAAAAATAATTATTGATTTATCAGAAATGCAATACATGAACAGTACAGGTTTGAGTATTTTGATAAACATTTTTACACAAGCAAGAAATAAAGGTGGGGAGGTTGTAATTACTAATATCCCTGAAAAGATAAACCAACTTTTAATAATTACTAAATTAAATAGCATTTTTAACATTGAAGAAACTGTTGAGGCTGCTAAAAAATTATTGATATAATAAATAATGGAAAAAGTAGATGTACTATTAGGTCTTCAATGGGGAGACGAAGGAAAAGGGAAAATTGTAGATGTTGTTACTCCAAAGTACGATATTATTGCAAGATTTCAAGGTGGACCAAATGCTGGTCATACGTTGATTTTTGACGATAAAAAATACGTTTTACACACCATTCCTTCAGGGATTTTTAGAGATAACACCATTAATGTAATCGGAAATGGAGTGGTAATTGATCCAATTATTATTAAAGATGAAATCGATAAATTAGAAGCAATAGGAATTGATGTGGCTTCAAAAATGTTGATTTCTAAAAAAGCTCACCTAATTGTTCCTACACACAAAATCTTGGATAAATATTCTGAAGAACAAAAAGGAAAGAATAAAATTGGTTCTACTTTAAAAGGAATTGGTCCAACTTATATGGACAAGACTGGTAGAAATGGTTTGAGAATGGGAGATTCTTTAGCAACTAATTTCAAAGAAAAGTATGATGCTTTACAAGAAAAACACAAAACAATTTTAGGAGATTATGATTATGCTGAATTGTTATCAGAACTTGAAATTAAATGGTTTGAGGCAATGGAGTTTATGTCAAAATTTACATTAATTGACAGTGAACATTATATCAATAATGCAATGGCAGAAGGTAAGACTGTTTTGGCAGAAGGAGCACAAGGAACGATGTTAGATGTAGATTTCGGAACGTATCCATTTGTAACATCTTCAAATACGGTTACCGCTGGAACTTGTACTGGTTTAGGAGTTGCTCCAAATAGAATTGGAGAAGTTGTTGGTATTTTTAAAGCGTATTGTACACGAGTTGGATCAGGACCTTTTCCCTCAGAATTAGACAATGAAGTTGGAGAAAATATTAGACAAATTGGTCATGAATTTGGTGCTACAACGGGCAGAGATAGAAGATGTGGTTGGATTGATTTGCCAGCATTAAAATATGCTATCATGATTAATGGTGCTACTCAATTGGCAATGATGAAAGCTGATGTGTTAGATACGTTTGATACAATAGAAGTATGTACGCATTATGACATTGATGGTGAAATGTATGATTACTTTCCGTACGATATTAACTCGTTAAACATTAAGCCAGTTTACAAAAAAATTAAAGGTTGGAATACTGATTTAACAGGTTTAATGGATATGGCTGATGCTCCAAAAGAATTTATGGATTACATTACATACTTAGAGGGAGAATTAAACGTTCCAATAACGATTGTTTCTGTTGGACCAGACAGAAAACAAACATTAATGAGAGAAGTAGAGTTGGTGTAAGCTAGCTAAAATGTCATGTTGAGCGGAGTTGAAACATATAAAAAATTAAAAGTCCTTGCAGTTACTGTGAGGTCTTTTTGTATGCTATTGTTTTTCATGATATCACTTCATTCTTTTGCTCAAAAAAAGTCTCAAATAGAAATTTTAAATGCGAATGTTTTAGAATACGAAGAGTTAAACGGAATAAAAGTGAAACGTTTAATTGGAGATGTTCAGTTAAAACATGATGATGCATTAATGTTTTGTGACAATGCGTACATTTATTCTAATTCCAACACAATGGATGCGTATGGGCATGTTAGGATTGAACAAGGTGATTCCTTAAAAATGTTTGGCGATTCGTTAAAATATAATGGGAATACTAAAGTTGCTATTTTACGAGGAGATATTCGCCTGATAAATAATGATGTTACGCTTACCACTAATTTTTTAGATTATAATAGAACAACCAACATTGCTTATTATTACGGTGGAGGGACAATGATTAATCAAAAAGAAAATAATATACTTACCAGTGAACAAGGTTATTATTATACTGATACAGAATCGTTTTATTTTAAGGAAAATGTTGTTTTAATTAATCCAGAGTATAAAATAGAGGCAGATACCTTGAATTATCATTCAAAATCTGAAATAGTTAAATTCTTAGGCCCAACCACAATTACGAGCAATGATAATTTTATTTATACCGAAAATGGTTGGTATAATACGGTAACTGATAAATCAAAATTTTATAAAAATGCCTATATTTTTTCTGAAGAAAAATTAATAGAAGGTGACACTTTATATTATGATAGAGATAATGGTTATGGAGAAGTTATTTGTAATGGCACTGTAACTGATACTGTTGAGAATTTGATTCTACAAGGAGATGTAATTCATTTGTTTGAGCTAAAAGATAGTGCTATGGTTACGCAAGAAGCTATGATGATGCAAATAATGGATGGAGATACTTTTTATATGCATGCCGATACATTTATTATTTATAGAGAGTTAATTAAAATTGATTCTGTTTTGGTTGGAGATAGTTTGATAATGAATACAGATTCTCTTTTAATGGACACAACAAGAAACATGTTGGCTTACAATCATGCTAAATTTTACAAAAGTGATATGCAAGGCAAAGCAGATTCTATTGTTTATAATTTTTCTGATTCTACCATTAATTTTTATAATGACCCTATTATTTGGTCTGAAGAAAATCAAATTACCGGAGATTTTATTTATCTGATTACATCAGATAATAAGATAGATAAGATGTTTATAAATGAGAACTCTTTTATTATTTCTAAAGCAGATTCGTTGCGAGATAATTATAATCAGATAAAAGGAAAAAATATGATTGCTTATTTTGCAGCACAAGTAATTCATAAAATTGATGTTAAACAAAATTCTGAAACCATTTATTATGCAATTGATGATGATGGTAAATACATTGGAGTAAATAAAATGAGTGGAAACGATATGCTGATCTTTTTAAAAGATAATGAAATAAGTACCATTACTTTCATTAAAGATCCTGAAGGAATAATGTCTCCACTAAAAGATGTTTCGCCCAAAGATGTAATTCTAAAAGGGTTTAGTTGGCGAATTACAGAACGTCCAAACGATATGTTTGATATTTTTATAGATTGAAAAACCGTTTGTTTCTAAAAACGGATTTTGTTATATTTACAATATAATCAGACTTTATGGCAATTTACGAATTCAATGGCTTTAAACCGGTAATTGATGAATCGGCTTTCATTCATCCTTTAGCAGCAGTTACAGGTAATGTAATTATTGGTAAAGATGTTTATATTGGTCCAAGCGCTGCTATTCGAGGCGATTTCGGGAAAATTATCATTGAGGATGGTTGTAATGTGCAAGAAAATTGCACGGTACATATGTTTCCGGGAACAGTTACACGTTTAAAAAAAGGAGCTCATATTGGTCATGGAGCAATAATACATGGCGGAACAATTGGTGAAAATTGTTTGGTAGGGATGAATAGTGTTGTGATGGATGATGTGATAATGGGAGATGAATGTGTAGTAGGAGCGTTATGTTTTGTCCCTGCAAAAATGGAGATTCCTAAAAGAAGTTTATTGGTTGGTAATCCAGCAAAAATTATAAAACAAGTAAGTGATGAAATGATGGTCTGGAAAACCAAGGGAACGAAACTTTATCAAAAATTAGCAACAGAATGTAATGAAACACTAAAGGAATGTGAACCTTTAAGGGAAGAAGAACCTAATCGACCTGAACAGGAAGCAATGTATAATACTTGGAATAAAATTAAAGATGAAGAATAAATCCGTATGTTATTCCCCTATTGAGGGGGAGAGGTTTTGTTCACGGTTTTCTCGTGGTAACAAACTCAAGGGTGTGTTAATTTTAATATTGTTTACATTTTGTAGTCAGTTTTTACCCGCCCAAATAGGAAATGATTTTCTTGGAGCTCGTTCTGCTGCAATGGGAGGTTATAACGTAACTTTATCTGATGTGTGGTCAACCAATAATAACCAAGCAGGATTGGGGTTTTTGGAAGATATGGGTGGTGGGATTTATTATGAAAATCGATTCTTATTAAAAGAAACAAGTTATAAAGCAGGAGCATTTGTTTTACCTGTAAAAACAGGTGCTATTGGATTAAGTGTAAGCTCTTTTGGATTTAATTTATATAATGAAACTAAAGCAGGTTTATCTTATGGGCAACGATTTGGAGATAAGTTTTCAGTAGGAGTTCAGCTTAATTATTTAAACACAAAATTAACCCAAGAATATGGAAGTAAAACTTCTGTAACTGCTGCTGTTGGTATAATTGCAAAATTAAGTGAAGAATTTACTTTAGGCGTTCATGTTTATAATCCAACACGATCAAAACTTACCGCTGATAACAATGAACGGATTCCAACAATAATGAAATTAGGATTGGATTATCGTTTTTCTGAAAAAGTATTATTTGCTGTTTCTACCGAAAAAGATGTAGATTTTGATGCAAGAGTAAATGCTGGTATTGAATACCATATTACAGAAATGTTTTACTTGCGAGGAGGAATTTCTACTAACCCAACGCAATATGCTTTTGGTTTTGGAATGCAGCTCACTCATTTTAAAATTGATTTATCATCTTCCTTTCATCAAACATTGGGAATAACACCAGGTATCTCTATCATTTATACTAAAAAGAAAAGTGTTAAGAAAACAGCGCCTAGTATTTAATGAAGTCTTTTTTTGAACATACAAGAGTTATTACAAGGAGTTTTTTGAAATGTATTGGCATTTTCCTTTTTGTGATGTTTTCACTAATTTCTGCTAGCTCTTTCTCGCAAAATAGAGAAGATGATAAAAATAAAATAATAGAAAAAAGAATAGAATATTTAGTTGAAGATGCAGAAGAATCGGATGCTGATTATACCACAATTTTTGATCAACTATCGTATTTTTTTGACCACCCTTTAAATTTAAATAGAGCCAATTTATATGATTTAGAAGAATTGGGAATACTTACAAGTATTCAAATAAATAATTTATTGGAGCATATTGAAGAGAATGGAAAATTAATGACCTTAGAAGAATTACAAACCATTGAAGGTTTTGATTCAGAAACCATTAAACTGATTCTTCCTTTTGTAAAAATCTCTACTAATGTAGATAATGCACAATTGTCTTTAAAAGAGTTGCTTAAAAATGGAGAGAGCCAATTGTTTATTCGTTATCAATCAACTCTAGAAGAGAAAAAAGGGTATAGTCCAATAACCGATTCAGCATTATTAGCTAGCCCTAATTCTCGATATAAAGGAAATGAAGACAAAATATATACACGTTATCGATATAAATATGGTAGGCATTTAAGTTTTGGAGTTACTGCTGAAAAAGATGCTGGAGAGGAATTTTTTACTGGGACACAAAAAAAAGGATTTGATCATTATTCGGCACACTTGTTTATTAGAAACCAAGGGAAAATAAAACAATTAGGGATTGGAGATTATCAAGCACAGTTCGGGCAAGGGTTAACCTATTGGTCGGGTAGGGCTTTTGGAAAATCGGCAGATATTATGCTCATAAAAAGAAGTGCGCAAGGGTTAAAACCATATACATCGGTAGATGAAAGTCGCTTTTTAAGAGGGGGAGGAGCTGCATTTCAATTTGGTAAAATTACAGCAACAGCTTTTTATTCCTATAAAAATATAGATGCAAACATTAATTTAATAGATACACTATCTGTTGATAACGAAGTATTAGCGGTAACATCAATACAGCAAACTGGTTTGCATAGAACATTTAATGAAATAGAAGATAAAGGTGCAATTACACAACAGCAAATAGGAGGGAATTTAGCATATAAAACCAGAAAATTAAGTTTGGGACTTACAGGAATTAATAGTGATATCAATACCGATTTTAATCCAAGTTTACAGACCTATAGCCAGTTTAGAAATAGTGAAAACAATCAAACTAAAATTGGCGCAGATTATAATTGGATTTTTAAAAATTTCAACTTTTTTGGAGAATATTCTAAAAGTATAGATGCAGGAAGTGCATTCGTATCGGGAGCATTAATAACACTAGACCCACGGTTTTCTGTAGCTGTTTTGTATCGTAATTACGATAGAAATTTTCAGCCAATATCTAGCGCTGGTATAGGTGAGGGTTCAACCAATGAGAATGAAAAAGGAATGTACATGGGGTTTATTGCAAAACCCATTAAGAAATTCACTTTATCAGCTTATTATGATCAATTTACTTTCCCTTGGTTAAAATTTGGTATAAATGCGCCATCAGGTGGTTATCAATATTTAGCACAGTTAACCTACAAACCATCTAAAAAAATGGAGATGTATGTACGTATTAGAGAACGAGATAAATTGGAGAATACAGGAGTAGATTTAACAGAAGGAATTGATTATTTAGTGCACGAAAAGCAAACGAATTACCGATTTCACTATTCTTATAAAATATCAGAATCTATTAAATTAAAAGGAAGAGTTGAGTTAGTAAATTATGATAAAGAAGAATCTCCTTTTGAAACAGGCTATTTAGTTTATCAGGATATTATTTTTAAAGCAAAAAGCACTCCTATTTCATTTTCATTTAGGTATGCAATTTTCGATACTGAATCATTTAATAGTAGAATTTATGCTTACGAAAATGATGTGTTGTATGCATTTTCTATACCAGCTTACTCCAATAGAGGTACTAAAACGTACTTAACCCTTCGTTATAAAGTAATGAGAGGTGTGGATGTTTGGTTACGTTATGCGCTAACGTATTACGATAACTTAGATGTGATTAGTTCTGGATTAGAGGAAATACAAGGAAACCATAAACAAGAAATTAAAGCTCAAGTAAGGTTTAAGTTTTAAAAGAATGCCAAAAACCAGTTTGGTAAGATATTCTTTATATAGTTTTTTACTTTTAATATGCTGAGATGTTAAATTTTGTTGGCAGTAAACTATCGAGCTGATCGAGGTCAGAAATTAATGCTAGATGGTCTGGTGTTAATGATGATTCAGACTTTTTTTTCTCCAATATTTTTTTTAATTCAACCATTTTAAAATAAAATGATGGGGATTTTAGTTTAATATGTAGTATCACTAACATTTTCTCTATGGCGATCTTTTTTTGTTTAACTGTATTGATTATTTCAATAGCCGAATTAAAATCCAATTCCTTTTGTTCAAGAGAAGTGACAAGTCCACAGTTAAATTTGGCACATTGTTTTGGCCTTTTGGAATAAATAGTGCAACCATCACAATAATTGTTACAGGGGTGAAGAAAAACTCCGTCACCAGTTGAATCCTCCTCTATGTTTAGTAAACCTTTCAACATAGGTATCTCTTTACGTTCGACTTGCACGAAACCAATCAAGGTTCCATCACAACAGAGCCCGCAGGACAAACAAATATTCGAAGAATCACTCATACTTTCTAAATTTAAAACCTTTTAAAGGATGTTAAGCGAAATTATTATTTTTTAAGGATAATATCAAGTTGCTTAAGAATTTATAACATCGTCTTTCTTTTGTTGTTAAATGGTTTATTCTGAATAATAAATTACTTTTGACGTTCAATTTAAAACAAGAAAAAATGAAGAAATTATTATTTATAGTAGGTGCAACATTATTGTTCTCATGCGGTAATGCAGATCAAAAAAAAGAAGAAGTAAAAGAGGTTATTGAAGAAGTAACAGTTGAGGTAACTAAACATGGTGAAGAAATTACTGAAGAAGGAGCTATTTCTCCTGCAGAATTTTTAACTCAATTTAAAGGTAAAGATTCTTTAGAAGTGAAGATTGCAGCAAATATTGAGGATGTTTGTGCTAAAAAAGGATGTTGGATGACTTTAGATTTAGGGGATGATAAAAGCATGAGAGTGATGTTTAAGGATTATGAGTTTTTTGTACCTAAAGATGCTGCAGGTAAAATTGCTACAATACAAGGTGTTGCGACTATGGATACGACAACTGTAGAAATGCTACAACATTATGCTGAAGATGCTGGAGAATCTCAAGAAGTGATTGATACAATTACAGAACCAGAATTTAATTATTCTTTTGAAGCAACGGGTGTAATCATAAAAGAAGAAAGTATTACAACAAATGCTAAATAAAGTGAAAAAAATGATATTGGGATGCTTTTTAGCATCCCTTTTTTTTGCTTGTAATTCAGAAACTTCAAATAAAAATGAAGAAGCGAGTTGTGAAAAGAAAGTTGTAACGGATAATACTCCAAATGATGATAGCGAATTAGCGTTGTTAATGCGAAAACTATATTTAGATGCAGATTCTATCAAACAGTTAATTGTAAATAAAGAAGGAACTATTTCTGATGAGTTTATTACTGAATTAGAAACAGTTCACAGTGCAATTCCTACAGATCCAGATGTGAAAACTCCAGAATTTAAAGCTTTTAATGAATTGCTAATTAATCAAGCAAAAGTATTACAAGAAGATTCAGCAAATAGAGTAGAAGGATTTAATCAATTCGTTAACCGTTGTATAGATTGTCATCAGAGTTTTGCCCTGGACCAATAAAAAGGATTAAGAAACTTATTATTTCGTAGTTCGTCATGCTGTATTTATTTCAGCATCTAACGGATTAGACCCTGAAATGAATTCAGGGTGACGTCTTTTTTAGCATCTCAATATGAGGGATATTATCTTCTAAGTAGCCTTCCCCAACTTGATTGAAACCATGCTTGTTATAGTAATTTAAGAGGTGTGTTTGTGCTGAAATTCTAATGGGCTGCATCCCAAACTCTTTTTCAATAAATTGAAGTGTTTCAATCATCAATTCATTAGCAATTCCTTTTCCTCTGCACGTTTTTTTTAGGGCAACTCTCCCGATAGAGATTTCATGGTAAGAAATTCCTTGAGGAACAATTCTAGTTACAGCTATAATCTCTCCATTTGCTGCTCTGCCAAATAAATGAAAAGATTGCCTATCCTTTTCATCAACCTCTTGGTACGGACAATCTTGTTCAACAACAAAAATTGCGACTCTTAAATGAATAATTTCAAAAAATTCATCAACAGTTAAGTCTTTAAATGCTTTAGTTTGCCAAGTAATGTTTTCAGCCATAATCGTTTAATATTCGTCATGCTGAATTTATTTCAGCATCTGTTTTACTATTTAAATGGATCCTGAATCAAGTTCAGGATGAAATCATAATATTATTTTGATTTGGAAAATTTCATTTTCTCCATTCCAATAAGTTTTTTTTATTAGAAATTAGTTTGTCATTTTCCATTAACCACTGTATTACTTTAATAGTTTTATCATCCCTAACACCAGTTATTTTATTAATTACATCAGTAATAGGCAATTGTTCCTCTTGCACTATCTTTTTTACTTGGTCAGACACAGAGCTAAATTCAATATCACTTAAATCGAGTTTGTTTCTTTCTAAACAAACATCGCAAACACCACAACGGTATATGTCTTTTTCTCCAAAGTAGTTTAGCAAAATTTCACTCCTGCATTTATGTTTCACAGTTGCAAAATAAATGACACTTTCCATTTTTTTAATGGCAATCTCTTTTCTATCATGGTAATGCTTAGCTGAAATCTTTACATCTTTAATATCTAATCTTTCAGTTAAATAAGTGAGTTGAGGTTGGGTAGTCTGTTCTAAATAACTAATAAGTTCTAAATTATCTAAATACTGCAATGCTTTAACTACTTTATCTTTAGTGGTTTTCATTCTTTTTGCAATTTCAAATTCATCAATTTTTGAAAAATTTTCAAACAAACCAGTATAGGACCTTAGTATGGTTTTAATAAATAAGTCGAATTTATTATTTTTAACTTGAAATTCATAAAGTTCTTCTTTTACTACTTCAAATTTAACGCGAGAAGCATTGTAGTTCGATTCTGATAAAATAAGATAGGCTTCTTTTTCTAAAAATTTAAGACAGTTATAAACCACATAAACTTGTAAATTATATTGCTCACTAAATTGAATAATGTTTAAAGAGTAACTTTCGTTTAAAGCAGAACCAATAGGTATTTGAAAGTAATTGGCTAATGATTGATAGACCTTTTTTATCACCTTAATCTCAGGAAAACTATTTACAATTCTTTTTTCTAAATCTATTCTATCTGCTTCTTCAAACAATAAAATAGCATAAGCTTTTTCTTCATCTCTTCCACCTCTTCCTGCTTCCTGAAAATAAGCCTCTAATGAATCTGGTAAATCAATATGAATTACAGAACGAACATCTGGCTTGTCTATTCCCATCCCAAAAGCATTGGTAGATACAATTACTCGTGTAATATTATTAATCCAATTACTCTGTTTGAGAGTACGTTCTTCATTACTTAAACCAGCGTGGTAAAAATCTGCAGAAATGCCATTTTTCAATAAAAACAACGCAACTTCTTTTGTTTTTTTTCTACTTCTAACGTAAATCACAGAAGTTCCAGGTACATTTTTTAGAATTTTTAAAATGCGATTGAGTTTATTCTCTTCATATAAAACTGCATAAGATAAATTTGTACGCTCAAAGCTTTTTTGTAACGCATTTTCGGTTTTAAACTTTAATTTTTCTTGAATGTCAATAACAACTTCTGGAGTTGCAGTTGCTGTTAAAGCTAAAAAAGGAACGTTAGGATGTTGTTCTCGTAAACTGGCAATATTTAAATAAGAAGGCCTAAAATCGTAACCCCATTGAGAAATACAATGCGATTCGTCAATAGCGATTATGTTTACGTTCATTTTTTTGTAACGCTCTTTAAAAATTTCAGTTTCTATTCTTTCGGGAGAAATGTATAAAAATTTAATGTTACCATAAATACAATTGTCTAAGGTAATATCAATTTCTCTTTTAGTCATTCCAGAGTAAATGGCCACAGCTTTAATGTTTCGTTTTACTAAGTTCTGTACTTGATCTTTCATCAAGGCAATTAAAGGCGACACTACAATACAGATGCCTTCTTTAGCTAATGCGGGAATTTGAAAGCAAATAGATTTACCGCCCCCAGTTGGTAATAAAGCAAGTGTATCTTTTCCATTCAAAGCAGCATTAATAATATCTTCCTGCAAAGGTCTAAAGGCTTTATGCCCCCAATATTTTAATAATATTTGATGGATATCCAACTTTAGTTCTGAGTTTAAAGTTTAAAGTTAAAAGTTTTCTAGCTGATTTTTTCTTTAATTCTTAAGAAAAAACAATTTAGCGTTCTTTGCGATTAATTTAGTATTCTTTGTGGTTATAATAATTAGTTGAAAAACTAAATCAGACAATAATTAAATGGCGCAATACTTTTTTATACTTTTACGATAATTGTAGCAAAAATATGAATCCAATAGTTGCTTTTATAAGATTAATTCGTTTACCGAATTTACTCATTATTGTACTTACTCAATATGCGATTCGTTATGGAATAATTTACCCTATTATTTTTAGCTTTTCGGGCGATCAAAACATTGATGGAGTAGGTTTTAAAATGGAGGATTGGGATTTTTTCTTGTTGAGTTTATCTACCGCTATGATTGCAGCAGCAGGTTATATTATTAACGATTATTTTGATGTAAAAGTTGATCGAGTAAATCGGCCAGATAAAATTATTGTTGGTAAATATATTAAACGAAGAGTTGCAATGGGAGCTCATTTGGTAATTAATGCCATTGCTATATTAATAGGAGCTTATCTTGCCTATAAAATAGGGAATTGGAAACTGATTTTTATTCAAGTCTTATCTGCTGGAGCACTATGGTATTATTCAACACTATTTAAAAAACAAGTTGCTATAGGGAATGTTGTTGTTGCATTATTAGCAGCATTGGTACCTTTTGTTGCAGGTTTATACGAGTTAATTTTACAATATACATTTAGTGACGATACGGTCAATATTTTATTATTTCAGTTAGAAGAATACACGCCTTTTGAGGATGTAGAGTTTGCTTTAATTGCAACACTTAAAATTATTATGTATTGGGTTTTAGGCTTTTCATTTTTTGCTTTTATAAGCACTATGATAAGAGAAATTATAAAAGATATAGAAGATTATGATGGAGATAAAAAATATTTTAGTAATACATTAGCTGTTGTTTATGGTAAAGAAAAAGCTAAAATTCTGGCCCAAGGAATAGGTGTTATAATGATAGGTTTGATAGCGTATTATCAATATACTCAGTTACAAGAAAACCCTGGAGGTGAAGATGCCGTACAAGCAAAAGCACAAACAAAAGCATTAATAACAGTTATGTACTTTTTGTTTACGGTGCAAATTCCGTTGTTATATGTTATTTATAAATTGAAATTAGCTACGATAAAAACAGATTACACGAAATTAAGTACTAGTATGAAATTTATTATGCTAACAGGTATAGGCTACACTGCATTGTTTTATTATTTGATAATTAATATTTAATGACCTTTAAAACTGTTTCTTGGAACATTATTTTGGCTTCGAAATCGCCACGCAGACAAAATCTATTAAAAGAATTAGGTTTTGATTTTGAGATTAAAACCAAAGAAATAGAAGAAATTTACCCTCCAGAATTAAAAAAAGAAAAAGTTGCTGTTTTTTTGAGCGAATTAAAAGCAAGTGCTTTTGTTGAGGAAATTAAAGAAAATGATTTAGTCATTACTTCTGACACGATTGTTTGTTTACAAGATGAGATAATTGGTAAACCAACCGATAGGGAAGATGCCATTAAAATGCTCGAAAAATTGTCGGGAAATAAACATGAAGTAATTACTGCAGTTACATTGCTTTCAAAAGAAAAAACACACACATTTTATGAGGTAACAGAAGTTTATTTTAAACCTTTAACTTTAGATGAAATTGAGTATTATATTGATAAATATAAACCATTT
>JAESTF010000130.1 GCA_016763795.1 Flavobacteriales bacterium | reverse complement strand
CACGTCAGCTTGATCCATTGGTTATTGGTCAAGAACATTACGATACAACTCGTGGCGTTCAATCAGTTCTTCAGCGTTATAAAGAATTAAAAGATATCATTGCCATTTTAGGTATGGATGAATTGTCTGAAGAAGATAAGCAAACTGTACACAGAGCAAGAAGAGTTCAACGTTTCTTATCTCAACCATTTTATGTTGCAACGCAATTTACAGGTTTAGAAGGTGTTTTAGTTTCTATTGAAGATACGATTAAAGGGTTTAACATGATTATGGATGGTGAAGTGGATGAATATCCTGAAGCAGCATTCAACTTGGTTGGAACAATAGAGGAAGCAATAGAAAAAGGAAAGAAAATGTTAGCTGACGTTTAAAATTCCTTTTAAGGAATTTTAAATAACAAAAAACAAACAAAACAAAAAAGAAGTTTGATTTTTGGATATTGAAATTTGTAATTTAAAAAAATATGCAATTAGAAATAATTACACCGGAAAAAGACCTGTACCAAGGAGAAGTTGAGTTAATTAACTTGCCTGGTTCTGATGGTTCTTTTGGATTATTAGACGGTCACGCACCATTAGTTTCTACGCTTAAAGCGGGAGAAATTAAAATTGTAGAAAATGGTTCTGAAAAAACCTTTACTGTAAATGGTGGTGTGGTTGAAGTAAATAATAATAAAGTTATTGTTTTAGCAGAATAAAGCTAATCATAAATTATAACGAAAGCCTCTTAGTCTAAACTAGGAGGCTTTTTTGTACTTTCATTTTATTAAACATATTACAATAACATTTTTTTACACTTCTTAACATCAATTAATACAAGCAATTACTCTAATTAGATTTTCTTTCTAAACAGTTTAGAATTTCGATATTAACTAATTGTAACATACAACCATAGGGTTGATTTTTTCGTTATACCATATAAATAATAATATATTATATGAAGCATCTATTATTTGCCATCTTAATCATTAGTATAATACCAGCTCAAGCTCAGGTAACCGAAATATTATTTATAGGAAATAGTTATACCTATGTTAATGATTTACCTCTACTTCTGAAAAATGTTGCTTTAAGCTTTGGGGACACAATTGTTTCTGATCAAAATACACCCGGAGGTTACCAACTGATACAACATTCGACAAATACTACAACCCTATCAAAAATAGCATCTAGAAATTGGGACTTCGTAGTTATTCAAGAACAAAGTCAAAAGCCATCATTTTCTCCTTCACAAGTTGCAAACGATGTTTATCCTTACGCTCAAATTTTAAATGATTCTATAAAATCTAATTATTCTTGTTCTGAATCTATATTTTATATGACTTGGGGAAGGAAAAATGGAGATGCTGGAAATTGTGCTTCTAACCCTTCTATTTGCACTTATGCTGGGATGCAACAACGTTTAAGAGACAGTTATATGCAGATGTCATCAGATAATAATGCGACAACATCTCCTGTAGGTGCCGCTTGGGCTACTGTTAGAGATAGTTTTCCTTCAATAGAACTCTATGCTGCTGACGAAAGCCACCCTAGTATTTACGGAAGTTATTTAGCAGCCTGTGTTTTTTACGCAACGCTTTATCAAAAATCACCAATAGGGTCAAGCTATATTCCTGCAGCAATTAGCTTAACAGATGCTTTAAGTTTACAAACTGTAGCTTCTTATACGGTGTTAGATAGTTTGCTATTATGGCGAATTGGAGTCAATTTACCAGTCGCAAATTTTAATTATTCTGGAGGAAGTACAATCAATTTTACCAGCACATCAACTAACGTAATAAATTATTTCTGGAATTTTGGAGATGGAAATACAAGCACACAACAAAATCCAAGTAATACATATACATCAAGTAACACCTATCCTGTAAAATTAATTACGTTCTCTTCTGATAATTGCTTTTCGGATACGATAGTACAAAACGTAAATGTTATCATTTCTGGAATTGATGCTATTAATACTCAAAAAGAAATAAGCATTTACCCAAACCCAGCAACTGATTTTATTCAACTTAAAACTAATTTAAAATATACTTCAATATTAATTATGGATGTTACAGGTGAAACAATTATAAGATCTAATTATAAAACTAGTATTGATATTAGCAATTTAACTAAAGGTATTTACTTTGTCAAAATAATGGGAGAAAAAAAACCTGTTATTAAAAAGTTTGTGAAGGAGTAGTTTAACTACCTTATTGTTGTAATGCTGAGAGGTATATACTGATTTAGTTTATGCTCAGTGTAGATTCTCTTCGTAATGACACAGCTATTTGGTTTTTGTAATAATTTTGTACTTAATATTCACTATGAGTAGTCATTTTTCTTCCTTTTGCTACAAAGATCGAAAGGGCTGTAAGGCTTCCAAAAATTAAAAAACCTATTACCATGGGTTCTACTGTATTATTATATTTCATGCCAATATAAGTGCCAAAGGGGACGGATATAAAAGTAGATACCGAACCTACAATCGCAGCTCCAATCCCTGCCATATGCCCTAAAGGTTCCATTGCCATGGAGTTTAAGTTTCCGAATAGAATACCAATAAAAAATACAGTAGACAATAAGTAAAGCATAAAAACGGGTAATGATGGAGTAGGAATTATGGTATTTATTAATCCAAAAAAGGTAATTGAAATTATTACAATAGCTAGAACGGCTGTTTTAACCATTTTTTGCATTCCAAAACGCATTACTAATTTACCATTAACAAAAGAAGCTATTCCTACACTCAATGCAATTGCAGCAAAATAAAGTGGAAATTTTTCTCCTAAACCAAATTGAATTTGAAATATTTGTTGAGATGAATTTAGAAAGCCTACAAAAGCACTTGAAATAAATCCTGCGGCTAATGTGTAAAATATAGTTGACCTTATTGTACTAATTTCTTTTAAAGACCTCCCAAGAGCTGAAAAGGAAAACTTTAATCTATTTTCTTTTACTAACGTTTCGTTTTGCCGGATGTAAAACCAGATAAAAGCAATTACTCCAAGAGCAAGTAATACGGTGAAAATCATTCGCCAATCGGCAATGAAAAGTACACCTTGCCCTAAAGCAGGAGCTAAAGCAGGAACAGCGATAAAAACAGCCATAACAAACGACATCACTTGGGCCATACGTTCCCCTTTGTACAAATCTCTAATAATGGCAACAGTAACTACTCTTGGTCCAGACAAACCAATTCCTTGTAAACATCTACCAGCTAACATCGTTGTAAGATCTGATGAGAGCATTGAAACAACACAACCAATTCCGAAAATGACTAAACCAATGTAAACGGCTGGTTTTCTACCGATATTATCTGATAATGGGCCGTAGAATAATTGTCCAATAGCTAACCCTAAAAATAGGATTGAAATTATAAGTTGATTATCATTGGGTTCAATTACGCCTAAGTCAGCCCCAATATTGGTAAGAGCAGGGAGCATAGCATCAATTGACAATGCTGTTAAGGCAATCATTATCGCCATTAATGCTACAAACTCCTTAAAACCGATTTCTTTCTTCATGGATTACAAAATTAATTACAATTCAGTTATGTTTTGCAAGGGAGAGTGCTTTCTTCTAAAAGAAAATTATTAGGGTTATTTCTATCTAATTGGGGAGTTTTTTTTACTTACTATTACTATGCGATTAAGGGCTTAGTAGTAAATAATATCATTTATTAATGTTAAAAAAAGCCTCTGTTTCCAGAGGCTTTTTTTTAAATCTATTGATTCTATACTTCAATTTTCTTTATTTATTGATAATACTTCGAGGCTTTTGCTCGTTTCGAAAAATGTGTTTAGAATGACAATTAATTAACTATCAATATTAGCATATTTAGCGTTAGCTTCAATAAATGCTCTACGAGGTGGTACTTCATCACCCATCAACATAGAGAACGTATGATCTGCAGAAGCAGCATTTTCTATGGTAAT
>JAESTF010000129.1 GCA_016763795.1 Flavobacteriales bacterium | reverse complement strand
TAATAATTAACAATTTTATTATTTGACTGTTATTTTTTCATTTTTAATAAAAACATTAAATTAGTTATAAAAATAAAGTTCATTTTATTGTTTAAAAGTTACAGTAAAAGAAAACGTTTTTAATTTGTATTTATAGTTTATAAAACTCATTTGATTTTTTTTTAATTATTCCTAATATTTTCTTTTATTTTTTATAACAACTATTTATTTTTATGAACAGGTTTATAGTTAATTTTATAGTCTTAAAATTCAGCACGTTAAATAAAATTATTAAAAAGGGTGTTAATAACCTCATAAAAAAATGAAAAATGAAAGAAATAGCTATAGGAAGTGATCATGCAGGGTTCAAATTAAAAGAAATAGTAATAAAATTTTTACTAAAAAAAGGAATAGATTTTAAAGATTTTGGTCCTTTTTCTGAAGAAAGAGTAGATTACCCTGATTTTGCCCATCCTGTTGCAAAAATGGTTGAAGAAAAAGAAGCTAATTTAGGTATTTTAATATGTGGAAGTGGTAATGGTATAAATATGACAGCAAATAAACATAAAGAAATTAGATCTGCACTTTGTTGGCAAGAAGATATTGCTGAAATGGCAAGGTTGCATAATGATGCTAATATTATTGCTTTACCTGCAAGATATATTAAAGAAGAAGTAGCCTTAAGATGTGTGGATATTTTTATAAATACTGACTTTGAGGGAGGAAGGCATGCAGAAAGAATTAAAAAAATTAGTTGTTAATATTTATAAAAGGAATATAGGAGTAAACAATAGATAAAATTTTATTTGCTTTATTTTATAGTAAACTTATCTTTTGGTTAAGATGTTATCAATAATAAATTTTGATTAACTCTTAGTAGGAAATGTAATTATAAAAGAAGCACCATTGTTATTTTTTATTTCAACATTTCCCATCTAGTTGTTCTACAAAAGCTCCAATTAGTAAAAAGCCTAAAGAACCACCTTTTGTTAAAGAAAATCCTGAAGGAAGGCCTTTTCCATTATCTTCTACCTTTAAGATAGTTGTGTTTTTTTCAGAAGAAATAGATATGTTAATTTCACCACCAGCACTATAAAAGGCATGCTTGCTACAATTAATAACCAATTCATTAATAAGCATTCCGCAAGTTAGAGCGTTTTCCATATTCATGCTTCCGATAGAACAAGTTTGTTTAATTGTTGTTTTTTGAGATGAAAAACCTAAAACTTCTTTAAGATCATTAATAATTTTTTCACAATAAATATTAAAATCAATCTTTCCAGAATCACCACACTTATAAATAATTTCATGAAGAACAGCAATAGATTTAATGCGTTTCTGACAGGTAATAAATGCAACCTTTGCGTCTTCAGCAGTTCTAAGTTCAGCAGCTTGTAAACTCATAAGACTAGAGACCAATTGCATGTTATTTTTAACTCGATGATGCGTTTCTTGAAGAAGCAATTCTTTTTCTTTTAGTGTTTTTGATAAAATTTTATCTTGATTTTTCCTTTCTGTTATATCTGTATGAACTCCAATGGAACCAACAACCTTATTGTCTAAATCAAGAATGGGAGAAGCACTAATCCTAACCCATACTTTTTTTCCATTTTTTTTGATAAGAGTAAGTTCATAACTATCAGAAAAATAGCGATTTCGTTCTTTTATTTTTCCTTCCATTTCTGAAACAAAGTCCTTGTTTAAGAGTTCTGTTGCTTGGTAACCAATTAACTCTGATAAATTGTAACCTGTTATTTCACATATTTTTTTATTCGCATAAATAATTTTGTCATTCAAATTAACAATTAAAATACCATCATTCATAGAGTCCATTATTCCTTCAAATATATTGGAATTCTTTAGGGACTCAAAATCAGGAATATGTTGCATGTATTTATGGGTATGTTAGGTATGAGTGTTAAAATTACAAAAAATAAAAGATTCATAAGAGGAGAAATTCAACGGCTTAACATTAACTTAACGTACCCATAAATATGGGATAACATTATATTCACTATTACTATATATTTTTGTCAAAAAAATATAGTTTTAATATAAAAGAAGATAACATTAAGGATAAAAGATGAAGAAATTTAATTTATTATTAATACTGGCATTATTTACGACTGTTTCGTTTGCTCAAGACACAACCAACAACATATTTGGAAAGGGGCTTTACCATGTAATTGCAAAAGATAACTCATACAGTATGAAATTTGCAATAAGAATGCAATCATTATTTATTGGCGAGTGGAATATACATGAAGATGATGGAATGAGTCCAGGAAAATCTCAGTTTCTTGTGAGAAGAGCAAGATTAAAATTTGGAGGTTTTGCTTATAGTCCTAAATTAAAATATAAAGTAGAAATAGGCTTAACAAATAGAGATCTTTCGGGAGGATCATCTCATACAAAAGATTCTCCAAGAATGTTGTTAGATGCCGTTATAAAGTGGAATTTTTATAAAAACTTTACGCTTTGGGCTGGACAAACAAAATTACCCGGAAATAGAGAGCGTGTTATTTCTTCTGCAAACCTTCAGTTGGTAGATAGATCTAAATTGAACTCTAATTTTAATATTGATAGAGATATGGGAGCACAATTGCGTCATCACTTTACAGTTGGAAATAAATTTACAGTAAGAGAAATGTTTTCTGTGTCGCAAGGTGAAGGAAGAAATGTAACGGATGTTAATTTAGGAGGATATCAATATACAAGTAGATTAGAAATTTTACCTTTTGGAAAATTTTCAGGTAAAGGAGATTATATAGGGTCTTCAATTAAAAGAGAAGAAAAGCCAAAATTAGCCTTAGGAGGAACGTATGATTTACATGATAGAGCTGTTAAAACAAAAAGTAACCAAGGAAAGTATATGGAAAATGATTCTCCATCAGGATATTTTGAAACAGACATTACTACTATTTTTGCTGATATGATGTTTAAATATGGAGGCTTTTCTATAATGGGAGAGTATGCTGTGAGAACTGCAGAACAAGATAGTGTAATGAATGTTGATGGAACGAAAACAGGTCAAGTTATTTCTGTAGGAAAAGGAATGAATTTTCAAATGGGGTATATGTTTAAAAATAACTGGGAAGTAGCAGGAAGATATACATTAACAGATTGGAATACAGATGTTACAGGAAAAGAAGCGCAGACTCAATATACCCTGGGCCTTTCTAAATTTTTTGTTGGTCATAAATTAAAAATACAAACAGATGTTACTTATAGTACAACAGAAAACAATCCAAATAGCGATTTAATATATAGGATGCAGTTTGATGTTCATTTTTAAAGAAGTAAAAGCATAATAAAAAAGCCCTCTAACCGGAGGGCTTTTTTGTTATGCCTAAAAGATTATACTCTATATTTAAATTCATGTTGTTTTAAATCTTCATTAGCATTTTTGATTTTTTTCTTTAGACTCTTTTTATACTCAATTGTCTTATTAAAAACTACACTATCACCAGAGCCAATAACTTGAGTTGCTAAAATTCCTGCATTTAAAGCTCTGTTAATGCCTACTGTAGCTACAGGAATATCTGGAGGCATTTGAACAATTGCTAGTAAAGAATCTAAACCATACAAACTAGCTTTAATAGGAACTCCTATAACAGAGAGGTGTCATTGCTGCAATTACGCCTAGCAAATGAGGCACCATACCGGCTGTTGCAATTATTACTTTAATACCATTGTTTTGTGCATTTTTTGCGAAATGTTCTACTTGTTCTGGTGCTCTGTGAGCAGACAGGGCATTTACCTCGAAAGGAATTTCTATGTTATTTAAAAACGCTGCTGTTTTTTGCATTATTGGCCAATCACTTGTACTGCCCATAATTATACTTACTTGTGCTTTCATTTATTTTGTTTTTTAGCTATTAAACTCGGGTTGATAAAAACAGCAAATTGAAGATGCCATTTTCCAAACCTATTTAATTGTTGATGCATTACGCCTATTTGAATATTGCTTGTTTTATGGAATTGATAACCTAAAGCTCCATATAGCCTATTTCTATCGAAAAAAACGATTTTAGAATTAATAAAAACTTCATCATAAACTCCTAAAAAGATAGTTCCTTTTTCAATAACAGGTTTGTTTAATGGAAAAAACAACATTAACCGATAACGAAAACGATTTTTTCGACTTTCATTCACCCAACGTTGTTCTGCACGATAACGATGTTCAAACTTTATTCTACCAATATTGTTAGTTAAAATAAACTGTTGCCAAATGCGGTGTTCAATGGCTTCGGGTTCTTTCTGTTCAGACTCATAAATAAAAGAAGGGACATAAGCATATCCAATTGTGGCAAAGGCTTTTTTTGAAAAATGATAATTTAACCCTGTTCTTAATAATAATTGTTCAATATTATTAGGAGAAATAGTATGACTTCTATATTGTATTTCTGTGTGAATACTAAGTTTGTTACTTATTTTATTACTACCAAAATACATCATCCAACTCCCTGTTTCTTCTTGTTGCCCAACAAGAAGAAAAGGAAAAAGGAAGCAAGCCCATAAAAAAGCTTTTAATTTATTCATGACTCAAAGAATTGTACTCGACCACTTTCTACAGCATATAAAGCGCCAACGATTTCTATCTCTCCATTTTGCTCCATTTCTGAGAGGATGGAACTTTCACTTCTAACTCTTTTAATGGATTCTTTAATGTTTTGTATAGTGACTTTTTCAACTGAATTTTCAATTGAACTTAAAGTTGGTCTGAGGATATCTATCGCTGGTTTTATTTTTTGCAACAAAGAGGTTATGTTTCCCATTTCAACATTGTTACAGGCAGCGGTTACTGCGCCACATTTTGTGTGTCCCATTACAATAACAATTTTTGAGCCTGCAACTTTGCAAGAATATTCCATTGAGCCTAAAATATCTTCGTTGATAATGTTTCCTGCAACCCTTATGCTAAAAACATCTCCAATTCCTTGGTCAAAAACTAATTCAACAGGAACTCTAGAATCTATGCAGCTTAGTATTACTGCAAAAGGATATTGTCCTTTTCTTGTATCTAAAACTTGTTCTTGTAGGTTTCTTAATGCTTTTACATTTTGCATAAACCGTTTATTTCCTTCTGCCAAAATTTGATGAGCGTGTTTTGGAGTAAGATTTTCTTGTATTTCTTTTGTTTGAGTTATCATAATTTTAATGTTTTAGGTAGTGTTATTTTTTTAGTTCAAAATGTTGAAGAGGCTTGCTCTGTTTATTTTTATATAAGTCAATTATTAGTGTTTTGATGTTTCTGTTTTTAGCATTGATTTCAAAATCTTCAATGATTTCTATCACATCATGGTGAATAAAATGTGTGTTTTTAGCATCAATTTCTACAGAAGTATTCTCAGGAATCTCGGCTAATGATTTTTGAATAGAAGCCTTGTTTAAGAAAGTCACATCTTCTGAAAGGACAATTCTTATTTTTTCTTTTCCTTCTAAGTTTTCTCGTTGCATTTTATAAGGAATTTTAAAATTGTTTCGGAGAATTATAAATATAGCGACAACCATTCCGAGAGCAATTCCCATCAATAAATCTGTAAACACAATTCCAAGAACCGTAACAACAAAAGGAATAAGTTGGCCTAAACCATCTTTATACATTTTTTTGAAAAGGGCAGGTTTTGCTAACTTATATCCAACAACTAATAAAATAGCAGCTAAAACACCTAATGGGATCAAGTTTAATATTTTAGGAATAGCGATGATGCTTATTAGCAACAATACACCATGAATAATGGTAGATGCTTTTGTTTTTCCACCAGATTGTTGATTGGCAGAACTCCTAACAATTACTTGAGTTACAGGCAAGCCTCCAAT
>JAESTF010000128.1 GCA_016763795.1 Flavobacteriales bacterium | reverse complement strand
TTGCAGAAAATACACCTCATTTAATTTTTAAAGAAGAAATTGATCCAACTGTTGGTTTACAAGGATTTCAAGCAAGGAAAATTGCTTTTAACTTAGGTCTTTCAGGTATGGCATTTAAGGAAATGACAAAATTTGTTTTTGCATTATATGCTGCTTATGAAGGTACAGATGCTTCTATGTTTGAAATTAACCCTGTATTAAAAACTTCAGATAACAAGATTATTGCTGTTGATTCTAAAGTAAATATTGATGATAGTGCTTTATATAGGCATAAAGATATTGCAGCAATGCATGATCCATCAGAAGATAATCCTATTGAATTAGAAGCTGCTGAAGCAGGTTTAAATTATGTTGATTTAGATGGCAATGTTGGTTGTATGGTTAACGGAGCTGGTTTAGCAATGGCAACTATGGATATTATTAAATTATCTGGTGGTGAACCAGCTAACTTTTTAGATGTTGGTGGTACTGCAGACGCTGAAAGAGTTGAAAAAGCATTTAGAATGATTTTGAGAGATCCGAGTGTTAAAGCAATTTTAGTAAACATTTTTGGAGGTATTGTGAGGTGTGATAGAGTGGCTCAAGGAGTTGTTGATGCTTATAAAAATATTGGAGATATTCCAGTGCCAATTATTGTTCGTTTACAAGGAACAAACGCTGTAGAGGCTAAAAAATTAATTGATGATTCTGGTTTAGAAGTACATTCTGCAGTCTTGTTAAAAGAAGCTGCGGACTTAGTAAAAAAAGTGTTGGCTTAATACTTTTGTCATTCTCAGCTTGACGGGGAATCTAAAATATAAAAAATCCCTCTTGAAAAATTCAAGAGGGATTTTTTGTTTAACTAAATAAACTGTTATTGAACGATCACTTTCTGAGTAAAAGTTATTTTTGTTAGAAGAAACGATTAAATATAACCAGACGCTTTATAAGCTATAAAACCTGCCCACTCCTTAAATAATGTTTGCCATTTTTTTAAGTTATCTGCGTTAGGAAAAAATAAATGATCGAATAAATATTTTCGTGGACCAGCTTGTTGATCTACACTAAATGGAGTAACAAATAGACCAACTTTTTTAAAGCATTTTTTTGCTCTAGGCATGTGGGTGGCAGATGTTACTAAAAGGTAATTTCCATCAGTATATAATTCATTTAAAATCTTAGCAGTATTTACAGCATTTTCTCTTGTGTTTTTAGATTCTGATTCGATAATCAAATCTTTAGGAGAAACGCCTATACTCAATAAATAATCTTTGATAAATAAAGCTTCTTTTGCATCAGGTTGGGTTAAATGCCCTGAGCCGCTTACAATCATTATTTTTTTTGCCCTGCCAGTTTTATATAACTTTAATCCGGCCATTAATCTATCTGTAGAAGAATGAAATTGTACGAGTTCTTGAGTTGGATCATAATCAGAAAAACCTCCTAAAACAATTGCTACATCATAAAAGTCAGTTAACTCAGAGTAGGTTTGGTTTCGTTCTTCATATATTCTAATAAATTCATCAGCAATAAAAGAGTTTGTAAAAAAGTAAAAAATAATAATTGAAGCCCATAATAATCTTTTTTTTCTGATTGCATTTTTGGCCAATATTCCCGATAATAATAAAGAGAAAATCCAAATGATAGGGTTTAATAAAAATAATAATACTTTAGAGAGAATAAAAAACATGTTAGTTTGATAAAACGATATCCTTTAACGCTTTTATCCATTTAGGATGGCTGTTTAAACTAGGGACTAATTGTAATTTTTCACCACCATTTTTGTTGAATATTTCCTGATATTCATCACTAATTTCAATGGTGGTTTCTAAGCAGTCAGCAACAAAAGCAGGACTAAAAACTAGCATATTTTTCTTACCATCTTTAGCTAATTGTTCAACCAATTTATCAGCATAAGGCTTTACCCATTTATCATCTAAGCGCGATTGAAAACCAATAGAATAATCGGTTGGTTTTAATTGTAGTTTTTCAACAATTAAACGTGTTGTTGCATAGCATTGTGCTTGGTAACAGTATTTGTTTTCTTTATTTACTTCTGTTTTACAGTTTAATTCTTCGCAAGTTTTCCCCTCGTGTACTTTATGTAGTTGCCTAATAGGTAATCCGTGATAGCTAAATAAAATATGATCGTAATCGGAGAGTGTGTATTTTTTTGTTTGTTCGATTATAGTATCAATAAATAAAGGGTTGTCATAAAAATAATCAACATATTTTATTACGGGGTGTTTTTTCCATTTTTTGAATATTTTTTTTGCTTTTTCAATACTTGTCTTAGTGCTTGATGTTGCGTATTGTGGATATAAAGGAATAACTATTATTTCATCATAACCTTCCTTTTCCATTTCTGAAATTACTTTATCCATGCTAGGATTTTTATACCGCATGGCTAAATAGACATCGTAATCACTTCCTAATTCAATTTGTAATTTTTCTTTTACTTCTTTACTATAATAGAGTAGTGGAGATCCTTTTTCCGTCCAAAGCTTTTTATAAATCTCAGCAGATTTAGGCGCCCTGAATGGAACAATAATTAGGTTTACAAGCATTGTTCTTGCAAACCAGTTAATGTCAATAACATACGGATCGTTTAAAAATTCTGTTAAATATTTCCGTACATCAGTTGTTGATGGGCTATCGGGAGTACCTAAATTAATTAATAAAATTCCTTTTTTATTCATAGATGCAAAAGTAATCATATTCTTAATGTATGCATTTATGGTTGTTCTAAAAGAAATAATCTAACCTCTTTTTTTCTTGAAGCAGAGCGATCTTTTTTCTATTTGGAAAAACAAATCATTACTTTAGCATTATGGATATTCTATATATAAAAGCGTTGCATATTATTTTTGTTGTTACATGGTTTGCGGGGTTATTTTATATTGTTAGGCTCTTTATTTATTTTGTAGAAGCGAATGATGAAGATGAAAATGCAAAAGCTATTTTGCAAAAACAATATAAAATAATGAGTAAACGCTTGTGGTATGGAATTACTTGGCCATCGGCAATATTAACTGCATTTTTTGCTACTTGGTTGTTTTCTTCTAATTTTTCGTATTACATTTCTCAACCATGGATGCATATTAAGTTAACATTTGTGGTGGCATTGTATGTATATCATTTTATGTGCCATAGAATGTTTATTCAGCTAATTAAAGATAAGCTCATTTTCTCATCATTTAAGCTTCGAATATTTAATGAAGTAGCTACAGTAATTTTGTTTGCGATAGTGTTTTTGGTAACTTTAAAAAGTGCGATAAGCTGGGTTTGGGGAGTTGTAGGAATTATACTTTTTGGTGTATTGCTAATGTTTGCAATCCGAACGTATAAAAAAATAAGAGAAAAAAAGGATAGTGAAAAACCTATACCTGAATCAAAAAAATAAATCGGAGATGAGAACAGAACTGTAAAGAA
>JAESTF010000127.1 GCA_016763795.1 Flavobacteriales bacterium | reverse complement strand
TGGATTTAACGCTAAAGGTTTGGAGACAAAAAGATAAAGACGACAAAGGTCGTTTAGAAACTTATCCTGTTACTGGAATTTCTGAGCACGCTTCGTTTTTAGAAATGCTTGACGTATTAAACGAGCAATTAATTAACCAAGGAACAGATCCTGTTGCTTTTGATCATGATTGTAGAGAGGGAATTTGTGGTACGTGTTCTTTATACATTAATGGGGAGGCTCACGGACCAGACAGAAAAGTAACGACTTGCCAATTACACATGAGAATGTTTAAAGATGGTGAAACGGTTTATATTGAGCCTTGGAGAAGTGCTTCTATGCCTGTTATTAAAGATTTAATTGTAGATAGAACTGCTTTTGAGAGAATACAACAAGCAGGAGGGTTTATTTCAGTAAATACTTCAGGAAACACACAGGATGCAAATGCGTTACCTATTGCTAAACCAATGGCTGATAAAGCAATGGACGCTGCAACATGTATTGGTTGTGGAGCTTGTGTTGCCACTTGTAAAAATTCATCAGCAATGTTATTTGTTGCGGCAAAAGTTTCTCAATATTCATATTTACCACAAGGACAGGTTGAGCGTAAACAACGTGCTTTAAATATGGTAGAACAAATGGATAAAGAGGGTTTTGGAAACTGTACTAATACTGGTGCTTGTGAAGTTGAATGTCCTAAAGGAATTTCTTTAGAGTTTATTGCAAGAATGAATAGAGAGTATTTAGGAGCGTCTATTACTTCAGAATAAGATTTATACAAAAATATAAAAGCTCAGAAAACTGGAGCTTCTATGATTTGTCAAAAAAAAGACAAAAACTCACCTTATAATATGCTTATTTTTGGGCATGAAAAAATTGACATTTTTTTTATTTACAGCCGCCTTTCTTTTGGGTTGTAGTAAAAACAATGAAAAAATAAAGCCAAGCTGTGATGGGTCTAAGCTTACATACAACTCTGGTATTTCAACAATTATCAACTCCAATTGCAACAACTCTGGTTGCCATAATTCTGGATCTTCTAATGGTGATTATACCAGTTATAGTGGCCTATCAGGGGTTTTAAATAATGGAAATTTTAACAGCCGTGTTTTAAATAAACAAGATATGCCTAAAGGTTCTGCAATACTTTCTCAAAAACAGTTAAATCAATTAAAATGTTGGATTAATAATAGCTTTCCAAAAAATTAAATTTATGAAGAAAACACTCATTCTTGGCGCAAGCCCAAACCCAGAAAGATATGCTCATAAAGCAACGTTAATGTTATCCGAAAAGGGACACCAAGTTTTTCCTGTTGGTTTAAGAAAAGGAGAAATAGGTTCGCATATTATTGCAACGAATAGTCCTATAATAAAAAACATTGATACTGTAACATTGTATATTGGACCACAAAACCAAGCAAAATATTATGATTATATTCTTAACCAAATAATTCCTAAACGAATTATTTTTAACCCTGGAACAGAAAACGAAAAGCTCCAAAAACTAGCTCAAGAAAAGGGGATAGAAACAGAAGTTGCTTGTACACTTGTTTTACTTTCTATTAATGAATACTAAAACACCTTGTGCCATTCATACTAATCTTTAGTATCTATTAAAATTTATTGGGTACATTTAACTTATTAAATTAATTATATTATGAAAAAATCTATTTTTAAATTCACCAGCCTTGCTTTAATTTCCTTTTTAATATTAAACCCCAATACGATTTCTGCTCAGAAAAAAAAGGGTAAAAAAGGAAAAACAGAAACTCCCAAGAAAGATAAAGATGCTCTAAAGAAAATTAGCGAAGTAACTAAGAAGTGTAAAAAAATAGATGGTTTATTCACCATTTACCAAGATACTACAACAGGTTCTATCAAAATGGTTATTAGTAAAAAACAAATTGGCAACGAATACATTTACTTTAGTCAGATAGCAAATGGCGTAGTAGAGGCCGGAGCCTTTAGAGGTGCGTACAACGGTTCTAAAGTTTTTAAAATTGAAAAATATTTTAATAAAATAGAGTTTATTACCCAAAACACAAGCTCTTATTTTGATCCTAAAAATGCACTGTCTAAATCTGCAAAAGCAAATATGAGCGAAGGAGTAATGGCCAGTTTAAAAATAGAAGCTGTTGACAAAGAAAAAGGTCTCTATCTAATTAATGCTGACAACCTTTTTTTAAAAGAAACTTTTTCTCAAATTAAACCCGCCAAACGACCTAAGCAATCGCCAATGGCTTTTACTTTAGGAAATCTGAATAAAGAAAAAACAAAAATTAATGCCATTAGAAACTATCCTGAAAATACTGACTTAGCAATAACGTACGTTTACTCTAAAGGCAATGTTTTAAATGGTGGTTCTAGAGCTGTTTCTGATGGAAGAAATGTAAGTATAAAGGTTTACCACAGTTTAATTAAAATGCCTGAAAATGATTACACTCCTTTAATTGATGACCCTCGTGTTGGTTATTTTACGACACATGTTACAGATATGACTACAACAAGCTCTGTTCCTTATAGAGATTTAGTTCATCGCTGGAATTTAAAGAAAAAAGATCCTTCTGCTTCTATTTCTGAACCTGTTACGCCTATTATTTGGTGGATGGAAAATTCAACACCAGTAGAGTGGAGAGAAACCATTAAAAATGGAGTTTTACAATGGAATGTTGCTTTTGAAAAAGCAGGGTTTAAAAATGCAATGGTTGTAAAAATGCAACCAGATGATGCCGATTGGGATGCCGGAGATATTCGTTACAATGTGTTAAGATGGACATCTTCTCCTAGGGCTCCGTTTGGTGGTTATGGGCCAAGCTTTGTAAACCCTAGAACTGGTGAAATTATGGGGGCAGATATTATGCTAGAATTTGTTCATTTTACGAACAGGGTTCTGTATGATAAAGTTTTCAAACTAGCGTCTCTTGAAAAAGAATATGAAGTTCCGTTATTTGAAAAAGATATAACTAATTTAAACTGTTCTGCCGGTCATATAATGCATGAAAATAGCATGTTTGGCAGTACTATTTTAACTGCAGAAGGAGCCTCTGATGTTACGTTAAAAAGAATGAAAGAAGAAGCAATGATTGCTTTAATTATGCACGAAGTAGGACATACTTTAGGTTTAAACCACAATATGAAAGCAAGTCAGCTGTTTTCTCCTGAACAACTAGCTGATGCCGCCTTTATAAAAGGAAAGTGCCTTACGGGCTCTGTAATGGATTATGCGGCCATCAACTTAACAAAAGACAGATCTAAACAAGGTCAGTATTCTGATGTTGCTGTTGGTCCTTATGATGTTTGGGCGATACAGTTTGGTTATACATCTTTTAAATCCGAGAATGAAAAAAGTAATTTATTAGCTAGGTCAACAGAGCCGGAGTTAATTTTTGGTAATGATGCTGATGACATGCGTGCTCCAGGAAAAGCAATTGATCCAAGAGTTATGATTGGCGATTTATCTAACGACCAAATAACTTACTCCAACAACATTTTTGAACTAATTGATGAAATGATGAAAGAAGTTAAATCCAAATTTTCAAAAAAAGGAGAGTCTTACCAAGAGTTAAGAAGGGTTTATTATGTTTTAAGCAGGCAAAGAGCTACTGCTGCAGGGGTAACCTCAAGGTTTATTGGTGGTGTATATGTTGATAGAGCTATGGTTGGACAAAAAGGAGAAACAAAACCTTATACACCTGTTAGTTTAGCAGATCAAAAGAGAGCGATGGAAACACTTAAAAAATATGTTTTTGCTCCAGATGCTTTTGATGCTCCAAATGATTTATACAGTTATTTAGCGTTACAACGAAGAGGTTATAACTTTTTTGGTGGGCCAGAAGATCCAAAAATTCACAACCAAGTTTTAATTTATCAAAAAAATGTATTGGCACATATTTTACATTATAATACAACTCAAAGACTTATAGATTCTGAATTATATGGAAACGAATATAGCCTTTCGGACATGATGGTAGACTTAAATAATGCTATTTTTAAAGCTGATATTACTAGTAATGTAAATTCTTTTAGACAAAACCTACAGGTTGCCTACACCAAAAAATTAATTGCTATGGTTATTGGGTCTTCTAGTAAAAAATATATTTCTTCGGCTCAATCTATGGCTGTTTATAATTTAAAACAAATTCAAAAAATGAGCGGAAACACTACTGGTAATATTTCTACAAAAGCACATAAAACACACCTTAAAACACTAATTAATAATGCGTTAAAAGAAATAAAATAGTATGAAAAAACTTTTTATTTTACTTCTTCTTTGCTGTACTATTTCTATCTGTTCTGCTCAAAAAATGGATAATAAAAAACTAGAAAAAATACTCACACTTGCTTCAGATAGTGTACAAGGGCAAACGGGCTATTGGCAATTTAAATATTTCGATCGTTATTTTTTATTAATAACTGATGAAAAACAAAATAGAATGAGAATTGTTTTACCTATTGTTGAAGAAGAAAACCTAAATGAAGAGTATTATAAAAAATGCTTAGAAGCCAATTATCATTCTGCCTTAGATGTTAAGTATGCTATTTCAGATGGATTGCTTTGGTCAGTATTTATTCACCCTTTAAAGGAACTTTCTGAAAATCAAGTTAAAGATGCTATTACTCAGGTATATTCTGCTGCCGCTACTTTTGGGCGCTCTTACTCTAGCACCAACCTTGTTTTTGGAAAAGGTTTTGAAAAGTAATTTTAAATATAAAGCTATCTTTTGTTTATAGCATCAATTATATTTAAATACTCATTGAAAATGTAAGAGGATTCCCTACGGTTTATTCTAAAAAAACTTATACCAAGTTTATTCTACCAAAAAGCTCTTCTTTATACGATCCTCCTATTGGAAGTAACTTTTTTCCTCCCTCAATTACTACATTTGGCTGTTCTATGGCTATTATTTTATCTAAACGAACAATATATGAACGGTGTATTCTTTGAAATTCTTTTTGTGGTAATTTTTTTTGTATCTCTTTCATTGTAGAATGTATTGTGTATTTAACATCTCCTACATTTATAACTACATAGTCTTTTAGTGCCTCAACAAAGAGGATGTCAACGGTTTTAACCTTTACAAGTCTAGAATTTGACTTTACAAAAATAACGCCTTCTCCCCCATCTTGGTTTTCAACCAACGAATAAAGAAAATCTCTTTCTTTTATAATTTCTCTTTCTTTTGTGTGCTTATATAGTGCCATTTCTATAGACGTATGCAAATCAACCTCTTTAAATGGTTTTATAATATATCCGTATGGCTCTGTAACTTTTGCTTTTGCAAGTGTATTTTCATCAGCATAAGCTGTAAGATATATTACTGGTATACTTATTTTTTCTCTTATTTTTTCAGCTGCATCAATTCCGCTCATATCTCCTTTTAACATAATATCCATTAAAACTAAATCAGGCTTTGTTTCTATTGCTAACTCTACAGCCCTTTCTCCAGTAGCTGCAGAACCAACGATATTATATCCTAATTTTTTTAAGCTTTGTTGGATGTCTTTTGAAACAATTGCTTCATCTTCAACTACTAATATGTTATTTTTTGACATTATTATTCTTTTTTAAATGTAATGGTATATTTTGCGCCTTTATTGTTCTCTAGTTTAATAGTTCCGTTTATCTGTTCAACTAAAGTTATTACCAACTGAAGACCTAAAGAATCTGTGTTTTCATAATTTATTTCTTCTGGCAAACCTACACCATTATCTTGTACAATTAAATGAACATTCTTGTTTTTTTCAAACAATTGAATATTAATTACTCCTTTTTTCTTTTCTTTAAAAGCATACTTTAAAGAGTTTGAAATTAATTCGTTCAAAATTAATCCACAAGGTATTGATGTATCTAAATTTAAAGAAATATTATCCAAAGACAATTTTAAGTCGACTAAATCATCATAAATACCGTATGAATGTACTAAATTTTTAGATAAACTAGTTATATATTCTGAAAAATTAATTTTAGAAAAGTCTGTTGTTTGATAAAGACTCTCATGAATAAATGACATAGATTTAATCCTATTCTGGCTTTCTCTTAGTATATTCAGTGTATTTTCATCTTTTACATAAGAAGATTGAAGATTTAATATACTTGATATTACTTGTAAATTATTTTTTACTCTATGGTGAACTTCTTTTAATAAAACTTCTTTTTCTTTAAGAGATTCTTTTAGTTTTTGCTCTGAAAGCGTTTTTTCAGTTATGTCATGAGCTATTCCTGAAACTTCATAAACTTTCCCTTTATTATTATAAATGGGGTTTAAAAAAACTTCTTTTACTACTTCTTTTCCCTCCTTATTCTTTTTTGTTGAAATAAAATATTGAGGAATTCCGCTATATGCTTTATTGTATTTTTCATCCCAAAAATCAAAATTTTCTTCTTTTGAAAGCCTTAATTTTCCTTTCTGTATTATTTCTGTTTTCTTATCGTTAGTATCTTCTATGTATTTAATAAAGTTATTATTACTCGAGGTTACTCCTTTTTCAAAATCATACGTCCAAAACAAATGAGTACTATTTTCAATAATAGCTCTTAACCTTGCTGCTTGTTCATATATTTTATTTCCATCAACATTTCTTTGAACAGCAAGAGCTAATGCCCCTGAAATAAAATCTAAAATTTCAACCGATTTATCACTAAATTCATTTTCATTACTGTAAGACTGAACAGAAAGAACCCCAACTGTTTTATTTTTTATTTTTAAAGGAACGCCTATAAAAACTTGAGATTTATTTCCTAAAAGTTTATATCCTTTTTTATTAATTACTATATCTAATTCTTTTCTTTTTAAAATATTAGGATTTTTTCTACCTAAAAAATATTCATTAATTCCTTTTCCTTTTATTCTATTTTTTTTATTAATTATTCCTTTTCCTCTAACACTGTCATAATAATAAGGAAAGCTTATTGTTTCTTTTTCTAATAAATAAGAAATAACAAAAACGTCTGTTTTCATAACCGTTCCCAATTCTTTTCTTATTCCTTCATATATTTCTTCTGGAGTTGCTTTTTCTGTAATAATTTTTGCAATATTATTATATACGTTTTGTTTTATTATTTCCCATTTTTCACTTGTTATATCTCTTAAAATAGCTCTTGTTGAAAATGGTTTTTCTCCTTTAAATTTAATACTAATCCCTCCCTCTACTATTATTTTTTTTCCTTCTATTGTCTTAAACTCAAACAAAACAATTTTAGACTCTCCTTTTTTACTTTTTAATATCTCTTCAAACATTTTTTTACATTTATTACACAATCTTTATGTATAAATTCAAAAATATTTTTTCCTTCTATTTTACTATTTTTATAACCTAATATTTTTTTCCAAGCATTATTTACATAAAGAATTTCACCATTCATATCAACGCTTTGTATCATATCTGTTGCGTTATCAAATAAATCTCTATATTTTTCTTCACTATCTATTAATTGCAGCTCTGCTTCTTTAAGTTCTGTAATATCTCTTGAAACACCCATTGTTCCTAAATAAGCACCTTCTTCATCTTCTAATACAGATGCCGATAAAAAAGAAGTAAATACCTCTCCATTTTTTTTTCTATTTGTAACTTCTCCTACAAAAAAACCTTTTTTTTGTAGTTGTTTACTAACCTCTATAAATTCTTTTTTTGAAGCATATATTATATTAACTCCTTTCTTTTTTATTTCATTTTCGGTGTAACCAAAAGCCTTTTCTGCCGCAGAATTAAATTCTATTACTTTTCCATTTTTATCTGAGGCACAAATAATATCTATTGAACTGTTTATTATACTTTTAGTATATTCTTGATTTCCAATAAGTTTCTTCTCTACTTTTTTTCTTTCTATTATTTCTTTTTGAAGGATTTTATTAGATTCTTCAGCTATTGTTGCTCTTAACTTTTCTTTTAATAATTCTTTTTCTAATGTTATATCTTTAATAAAAACCTGAATAGCTTTTTTACCTTGATAATCATACTTTTTAGCTTTGGTTTCAAGTATCATTTTTTTACCTGTAAAAGGATGTTTAATACTTATTTCAATAAAGGGAACTTCCTCTCCTTTTAATATGTTTTTTCTTCTATATAATCCCTCTTTATGATATTTTTTAGGTAAAAAATCAAATAAATTTAATTTACCATTTAAATCATCTAAGTTTTTTAATCCAAATAAATCTAATGCTTTAGGATTTGCATAAATTATTTCTCCATCTATATGAATTATTGTTCCATAAGGAGAATTATCAATTAGTCTTTTATAATTTTCTCTACTTTCTTTTACCTTTTTTTCTATCTCAATTTGTTTTGTTATATCTACTAATGTTCCTTCTATTTTTTTATCTTTTAAATATACATTCGTAGAAATCCAAATTTCTTTACCTTCTTTATTTTTGTGTTTAATTCTATAATTTGATAAGTAACCTTTTTTTAATAATTCTTCAATATATTGTTCTCTATCTTTTTTAGTAAAATAAAGAATAGAAACATTTTTACCTACTAACTCTACTCTTGATTTATAACCAAATATTTTGGCAAAAGAATTATTACAGTCTATTATTTTTTGATTTTCAGTAATAAAAACTCCTGCTAAGTTTTTAGTAAAAAGATTCTGATATTTTTCTTTGTTTTCTTTTAAATAATTTTCTGAAACTCTTTGTTGCGTAATATCTCTTCCTTCTACAATAAAAACTTCTTTATTAAAATAAATTCCTTTACGTAAAATAACTTCTTTAAGAAAAATTGTTTTGTCTTTTTTTAAACTCCACCGTTCAAATTTTTCAGTTTTTCCTCCCCAAACATTTTCCATTTTTTTTAATGTTTTTTCTATATTATTTTTATTAGGAGCTCCAACTACTGTAAAGTTTTGATCTATTAATTCTTCTTTTTTATAACCATATTTTTTTATAACAGCTTTATTAACATCCATAAAAACACCTTCTTTGCTCATTATATATAACAAGTTAGTACTTTTATCAAATAAATTTTTATAACTATTTTCTGATATTTTTAATTTATTTTCTGTTGATTTTCTATCCTTAAAAAGGATAGAAAAATCCTTTTCCTTTTTTTTAAGAAATTTAATTTCTTTGATTAACTCTTCTTTTGATTTGTTTTTATAGTCCACTAATTTAATCAGTCTTTTAATTTTACTCCATCAATTTTATACTCTTTTCCATTTTTATAATAAATGGTTAAAACCAAATCACCTAAATTGTTATATGTTTTCCAATTATCTGATTTTATTCCCATTACATAAATTTCTTCTTTTTTTAATTTTCCAGTATCATAAAAATATTTATGTTTTCCATCTTCAACACCATCTATAAAACTTCCTTCAAAATTTATTTTTCCATTTGTATAATGGTAAGTCCATATTCCATTTTTTTGACCATCTAAGTAATTACCTTCTTCAATATGATCTCCCATCTCATAATACCATAAACCATCTTTTAAACCATCTATATATTCTCCTTCAGTAATTATTTTTCCTTCTTGAGTATATTCATGCATTATGCCATCTTCTAATCCTTTTCTAAAATACTCTTCTCTTAAAATATTACCTTCTTTATAATACCAAATCCATAAACCTGTTGGTTTTTCGTTTTTTAAATATTTTCCTTTTTGTTGTATTTTTTCATTAATAAAATAATATTCCCATTCTTCAATTCTTTTTCCATCTTTATATTTTCCTTTTGATTTTAAAATACCATTTTCATAATATTCTTCCCAATATTTTTGTCTTCTTCCTTCTTTATCTATTAAACCTCTAGCTAATAAAATACCATGTAAATATATTTCAGATTTTACAATTTCTCCTTTATTATCGAAATACTTAAATAAACCATTTTCTTTTTCTCTTATATCATATATTCCTTCTTTTTTAACTATTCCATTAGGATAATATTCTTTTCTTATATCAAGAGTGGCTAGTTCAGCCGTAAAGCTTTGCGGAACTCCATTTATATATAAAATGGCTTCAATTAATTTACCTTTTTTATCATATTTTTTATAATAACCATTTAAAAGATCATTTTTATATCTCATTTCTTCTTTTAGTTTTCCAATAGCATAAAAAGTTTTCCAAATATTTTTCTTTTTATTTAATTTATCATATCTATTTATATATTCTTTACCCATCAGAGTTCCTTTTTTATAAAAAATTAAAGTTATTAATCTTCCATCTAAAGCATATTCAAATGATTTTTCTTCTTTTACATTATCAATAAAATTTATTTCTTTCCATTTAATATGGCCTTTAACATCATAATAATATGTAGTGTATTTTTGTTTAATATCATTATTATAAAATTCTTCTACCACTATATTACAACTATCACTATAAATAATTTTTAAACCATTTTTTTTACCTAAAAGGTAATTTATTTTAGAATTTAAATTACCTTTTTTATTATAAAAAACCCATGTACTATCTAATAAATTACCTTTTCTATTACCTTCAGATTTTATTAAACCATTAGAGTAATAAGAAATCCAATATCCTTCTGGTAAACCATTTTGGATTAAACCTTCACTAGAAATATTTCCATTTTCAAAATAAAATTTATTATAACCATCCTCAAGTTTATTTTGAGAAAAAAAAGTTATTGAAAATAAAATTGAAATATTTAATATAATTATTCTTTTAAACATCTATATATATAATAATATTATTTATTAAAATTTTAAAAAAGTATACTATTACTATTATACTGTTAAAACAGTTTAAAATTAATAAATAGTTTTCTTGCAT
>JAESTF010000126.1 GCA_016763795.1 Flavobacteriales bacterium | reverse complement strand
ATTTCAAAATTTCCAATGGGTTGTTTACAGCCCTTAATTTCTTCAATTTCTTTAGCGTTCTTTCTAATAATCCACAAAGGGTTATTAGCGCCAGCATGAGTTAGTATATTTGTTTTTAAATTTAAAGCACATAGGGATAAATCCATTCCATCCTTTACATCTTCTTCACTTTCGGCAAAAGCATCAATAATTAATTCTCTGGTTTTATCTAAAATTAAATTTGGCTGGGTTATTCCAAATTCTTTTACCGATTGATTTAGCGCATTATTACAAACCACACTCACCATAGCTCCAGGAACTCCATGCCCGGTGCAATCTGCTGCCGAAAACAAAATAGTATCCCCTTCAACTTCCCAGCCATTAGGTTGAGGTAAAACATGCATCCAATAAAAATCTCCAGCAACGATATCTTTAGGTTTGTAAATTATAAAGGAGTTGGGTAAATATTTTTGAATAAGATCATTAGAAGGTAAAATTGCTGTTTGAATTCTTTTAGCATAGCTAATACTCGATTTTATTTCTTGATGTTGGATTTCAATCTCATTTTTTTGGGCTGTAATTTCTTTATTAGAATTTTTAAGTAGTTCATTTTTATTAAAATTAATTTCATCTAAATCTGAAGCTATTTTTTTAAAATAGGAAACAATGGTAAAAATCAAAAAGAAGACCATTGCTATATATATATTCCTAAAAAAAAGAATAGTTTCTTGAGGAACTTGAACTAAAGGTGTAATAAATTGTCTGGTATTGATTACAACAAAAAATAGGGAAACGACAAAAACAAATAAAATGAATTGTAATTTTTTTTCTTTAAAAAAAATAACTGGAAGTAATGAAACGGGTATAAATAAAAACTCATTTCCTGCTCCGGTTGGTACCAAATACATCATTGGTAGAATGGATAGTATACAAGAAAAAAAGAAATAAAACCGAGCAATTTGAAACCACTGCTTATAAATAATATAAAGTGTTACAGCTAATAAGGCAACTGCTATTAAAATAAATGGAACAAATACAAACCCATTAAATAATATTTCAAGAGGAAGGTACAATACCATTAGAATTAGCACAAAAGAGACTAATCTGTTTATTAATACAATTTCTCGGTACTTTTCAATTGCCTGAATTCTTGTATAGTGACTTAAGCCAATAAAGGATATTTTATGCCAAAATTTTTTAATGGTAATTAATTTTTAGAATGACTATGAATTGTAATTTTTTAGAACGAATAAATTTTGTGTTTCTAAAAACACTCAGTTACCCAGTACTATTTTTTTCCAATTTTTATTTGCAGAATCTTTTGACTTTTCCTCATTTTTATTCCATTTTTTAACCGTATTAATCCCAAAGCTATTATAAAAAACATAAAGTTTTCCATCAATTATTTTATAAGTCTCAGGATCTGCTTCCATTAAAACTGGTTTTTTTTTGGCAATTGCATAAGCACACCATCCACCATACGCAGGTTCATATTTTTCGGGACTCTTTTTAAAAATATTTTTAGTCTTATTACTTATAAAACGATAAGTAATTCCTTTGTAAGTATAACTGATGGATTCTTTTCCAGGAAGTGGTTTGTTAATAAAGTAAGTCATCGGATCGTAACCAGATAATGCTACATTATCTGTAATGTTGTAATGCTTTTTTCGGGTAGTTTCATTTTGTGCTTTAACGTTACTAATTAAACAAAAGGAGAATAATATTATTATGGACAAAATCTTTTTCATGGTACTTTTTTTAGGGTAGTGTTTAAAACAGCTATAGTGCAATTTAGTAATAATTAGCTAGACTTCAGTCTACTAAAATACATTTTACTGTTGCAATTAAGTTTTACTCCCAGAGGTTCCACTTAATTGTTTAGAAGTAGTTGTATTCATTGTAGTTATTTTAATTAAAATAGGATACAGAAGTAGAAAAATAGAATGATGTATTTAGTAGCCATAAAGTGAGTTTGTTAGGTTTACTAAAGTATATTTTTTTGGCTTAAGCCATGCTTAATTTATTTCAACAGCTGTTTTGTTAGACCCTGAAACAATCCTTCGACAAGCTCAGGATGACGATACAGAAAATCTACTGTTGCTTCTTTTTTTTCTTTTCAGGGATTAGTTCAAAAGAAGTCGCTTTAAACCTATCTTTTTCAAAGTAACCTTGCACTTTCACTTTTCTTATGGTTTTACATAAGCCATTATTAGCATGTTCATTACCATGGTCTGAAATAGAGCTACCATCTACCCAATATGTTTTACCCGCTATCTGAATTGCTAATGAACAGCCGTTAGGCGAACTCATGTCGAACTGACAAGAACCACAAGCTGTTAATGCTTTATAAGTTTTTACTTTTTTTTGAGCATTAACGGTAATGCTTACTAAAAGAATAGTTGTAATTAAGAGGAGTTTTCTCATCTTACTAAAGTACAGTTTTTAATAGCGATAATGATTGTTCTGTAAGTTTAATTACTTTTAAGAAATGGGAATTAAAAGCAAGAGCTTATGAGTTTTGGAGGAAGTGCATTAGCAATGATACAAAGTTTGAAAGCAAATAAATTGCTTTTGGGTAAGCGTTATACCTATTTTGATGCAAAGAAAGAATATCTAATTGCTGCAAAGGGTTTAAAAATTAGTAACCAAAAAGCAACACCAGAACAAATAAGAAATATAAAAGAACTTATCCGAAAACAAAAGAGAGTAGCGGGTATTAGATTAACCATTGCGTTGAGTATCATATTTCCGTTAATCATTTTTGGAGCATATAAATTTTCTGGACTGTTTAAGAATGAAATGACACATCAGCAGATTGTTGTAAAGGAAAAGAGTATTGAAAAGTACAAGTTTCACATTAATGATGGTGATGCAATGTTGAATAAAGGAAAATGGAATAATGCCATTTTTCAATATACACAAGCTTCGGAAATATTACCTAATGAGTACGATGCACAATATAGATTAGCATTGGCTTACACCTATAAATGTAAATACACGAATAATGCTTGCGGTAAAAGTGACTCTTTGGTTAACCGATTGTTAGAGCATTTCCCTGATAACGAAAAAGTGCAAGGCTTAAGAGTTTCTTTGGATAATCAATTATAGATTAACTATTTTTTTGTTTAAGATAATATTATTCTAGAATAGATTTAGCTTCAGATAATGGTTTAATTAGATCAATAATTTTATTTGGATCAATTCCAGCTTTTTCATCATCGGCTTGATCAATAAATAATTTGATAAAATATTTACATTTATTGTTTATGGAAAGCATATCATATGTATTATCAT
>JAESTF010000125.1 GCA_016763795.1 Flavobacteriales bacterium | reverse complement strand
CATGTAAACTTTCCAAGCATCAGATCCAGATTCACGTCCACCACCTGTTTCTTTTTCTCCACCAAAAGCACCACCAATTTCAGCGCCAGAAGTTCCGATGTTTACGTTAGCAATTCCACAATCAGAACCTGCATAAGCTAAAAACTTTTCAGCTTCTTTAAGATCATTTGTCATAATTGCAGAAGATAATCCTTGAACAACCCCATTTTGTAATTCGATAGCATTTTCTACTACACCAGAATATTTTATTAAATATAAAATTGGAGCAAAAGTTTCTGCTTGTACAATTTCGAAATCATTTTTTGCTTCAATAATTGCTGGTTTTACGTAGCATCCGCTTTCGTAACCTTCACCTTCTAAAACTCCACCATCAATTAGTACGTTACCACCTTCAGCTTTTGCTTTTTCAATTGCCGATAAATACGTGTTTACAGCATCAGTATCAATTAATGGCCCGATATGGTTCTTTTCATCTAATGGGTTACCAATAGTTAATTGTCCGTAAGCACCAGTAATAGCATCTCTTACTTTATCGTAAACAGATTCATGTATGATTAATCTTCTAGTTGAAGTACACCTTTGTCCAGCAGTACCAACAGCACCAAATACAGCTCCAGGAACAACTACTTTTAAGTCAGCTGTTGGAGTAATAATAATTGCATTGTTTCCACCTAACTCTAATAAAGATTTTCCGAAACGTTGAGCAACAGTTGCTCCAACAATTCTTCCCATTCTTGTAGAACCTGTAGCAGATACTAATGGAACTCTTTCATCAGTGGTCATCATTTCACCAACTTTATAATCTCCATTAATAATACATGAGATTCCTTCTGGTAAATTATTTTCTTTTAATATTTCAGCTATAATGTTTTGGCAAGCTACAGAGCACATAGGTGCTTTTTCTGATCCTTTCCAGACACAAACATCTCCACAAATCCAAGCTAAAGCTGTATTCCAAGCCCAAACAGCAACTGGAAAATTAAATGCAGAAATAATTCCAACAACTCCAATCGGATGCCATTGTTCTCTCATTACGTGTTCTGGTCTTTCTGAAGGAATTGTCTGCCCGTTTAATTGTCTAGATAAACCAACAGCAAAATCACAGATATCAATCATTTCTTGAACCTCTCCATAACCTTCTTGTAAAGATTTACCCATTTCATAAGAAACTAATTTTCCTAAAGGTTCTTTTAATTCTCTTAATTTGTTTCCGAACTGACGAACAATTTCACCTCTTTGTGGAGCTGGCATCGTTCTAAACTCTAAATATGCAGAAGTAGCCGTATCCATTACTTTATCGTAATCTTCTCTAGTAGTAGTTGTTACTTTTCCAATTAAAGCACCATCAGTAGGAGAGTATGAAGAAATAGTTTCTCCACTTCCAAAGTTGTTAGAACCTGTAGAAGTTCCTTCGTTAATTTCTTTTAATCCAAGAGCTTTTAAAGCTTCTTGCATTCCGTATTTGTCTGCTGTTAATGTTTCTGACATTGTTAAATATTTTTAGTTTTTAATCTAAATCGGTTGCAAATTTAAGGAAATAAATTTGCTTAGAAACACCATTTATTACAAGAAAAAGTTATTGTTTAAAGATTTTTTCAACAAAAATTAACTTTCCATCTTGATTATACAGAGAAGCAAAATACATTCCTTGAGTTTGAAGGTTTCTTAAACTTATTTTTTGCAATAAAGAACGTTCTAATGTTTTAGAAAAAACATTTCTCCCTAAATAATCTTCAATTTTAAGCTTATAATTACCAGGTTTAGTTACAGTAATTGTAATTTCTTCTTTAAAAGGGTTTGGGTATAAACTAAATACAGGATCACTTTCACATTCAATAAATATTGAAGAGAAGTATTTATAATCCCCATTAAAATCAGTTTGTTTTAATCGATAATATGCTTGTTTCAAAACATTATTATCAATATAGGAGTAAGAACTCAGATTATTTGTAGAGCCATTTCCATTAATAGTTGCAATTGGTGTATAGTTTACAGCATCTAAAGATCGTTCTATGGTAAAATAAGCATTGTTTATCTCTGTGGATGTACTCCACTCTAACTGAACAAAATCATTATTACAGTCCCCATAAAAACTTATTAATTCGACAGGTAACACTATTCCACAATTTGTTGATCCAGAACCTCCTGTTTGTTCGAACGTTATGGTTCCTGCTTGATTGGAAAAGTTAGTAATTAACATTAAATAAACATCTCCTGTTGTTGCAGAACCAATGTTTGCAGTCTCTTGAGCGGAAGTAGAATAACTACAATCTACTACTTGATTGGGGTCTGCTGCAGTATTAGCATTCCCGTGGTCTCCACAATAATTTAATGCTTGTGTTAAATCGTTATATGGTCCATAAAGAATAAAATCGACATCGAGCCCCGATCCAGCAGCACTTGTTTGTTCAATGTCAAATATTAAGTTACCAGATGTTCCTATTTCCATGTAATACCAAGCAGGGTTGGGAGAAGTATCTAAACAATCGTAATCATTTCCTGGTTCTGTAGTTTCAGCATCAGCAACACCTGTGTTGTTTGGAAACGAGAGAGCTGTTGAGGTACAAAAAGGATCTGCACTAGCACAACTAACACCTTGACCATAACTAAAAGAACAGGTAAATAGACTTAATAATAATATGTAAATACTTTTTCCCAAGTAAGTAATTAAACGTCAAATCTAATTGTTCGAGAAAGGGTTTGCAAGTTGAAAATGGTAATAAATTAGTGTTCTTATTTAATATTATTTTTTTAACACACTAAAAATCAATTTCTTGCAAAGAAAAAAATTAGCAATTAACTTTTTGTTTACTTTAAAAATCAGAAGTTGTTTTTTTACTTCTTGAGATGTTTTTTAACAAAAACCTTATAAAACCAACAATATTTAATAAAAAAATTAGCTTTATTTTTACAGAATGGAAGAAATTACGAATAGAGTTGAAAACAGTGGCTTGATTCAAGTTAATTTAGATGACTTTTATCCCAAAGGAGCCCGTGTTACTTTTGATTTAAAAGCTTGTTTAAAGGATGGAATTGTATTAGTAGAAAAAGAATTTCGCGCTTTTGTAGCAGCTAATGATTGGTCTGTTTATGAAGATAAGTATGTAGGAATTATTTGTTCTGCAGATGCAATTGTTCCACTTTGGGCATTTATGTTAATTGCCTCTAAAATAAAACCTTTTGCCAAAAAGGTAGTTATGGGAAACTTAAAAGAACTTGAAAAAGCAATTTTTGAAAATGTACTTTCTGAAATGGATTTTACACAGTATAAAAATGCAACCATAATTGTAAAGGGTTGCGGAAAACACCCTATACCAGAAGCGGTTTTTGTAGCTTTTTCAGTTAAATTACAAGCTTATGCTAAGAGTATTATGTTTGGAGAAGCATGTTCAGCTGTTCCCTTGTATAAAAAATCAAAATAAATATTTTTATTTTAGAGGCAACCAAAACACTAAAAATCAAGTATTATGGTAGCATACCATAACAATTGGGAACACTTTTAAAACATATTAATTTACAATTGAAACAAATTAGATTTGTTACTTTACTGTTAGCCCTATTTTTTAGCGCTAAAGCATTTGCAAATTGTCCAACTATAAATTCTGCATTTACACCCTCATTTATAGATATTTGTGGGCCTGGAGCAACCAGTATTAGTTTCGTAAATAATAGTACAGGAGCAAATGCTTCAACAGCTAATTATGACTGGTATATTAATGGTGTTTTTTTTGATAATACAAATGGGTTGGCAGCTCCCGTTAATAATAATATTTCTATAGTTGGAACTTATGCTTACCTTTTGGTTGCAAACGATAGCAGTGGAACTTGTACTGATTCGTTTGCTGTAAATGTTGTGATACATCCAATTCCTAATGCGTCATTTACATTTAGCCCAAATAATCAATGTGCTGGAACAACCATTTCATTTAATAATACATCAACGGGCATTAATGGTTTTACTACTTATGCATGGAATTTTGGAGATGGGAATACTAGTTCATCTAATAATCCAAATCATTCGTATGCTGCAGGTGGCGTATATAATGTAGTATTAACAATGACAAATGCTGTAGGCTGTAGCAATACAGTTAGTTTATCCGTTACTGCCCTCGATATTCCTGCGCTAGGTATTTCAGGTGATGATGGAGACGGAGATTTATTTCATTGTTTGCTACCTGTAGATACCACAACTTCGGAAACTGTCACTTTTTTTAATACTACAACTGGGGCAGTTTCTTATTCATGGGATTATGGTGATGGATCTCCGATATTTACTACAGCATCAAATACTAATCATACGTATACATACAATTCTTACGGAACTTTTACTGTAACATTTTCAGCACTTCATGCAAATGGTTGTTCTTTAACTCAGACCTTAACGGTAGTTTTTGAGAAATTTGTATCAGCATCTTTTAGTATTCCAATATTAGAAACATCAGGGTGTTTGCCACATACCATAAATACAGTTAATGGCTCTGTAAATGCAAATACCTATGTTTGGGGTTTTGGTGATGGATCCCCTACTGTTACTACAAATTCTTTTATTCCTCCAGCTCATACATATATCACAGAGGGAAATTTTACCGTTACTGTTACAGCCTCAAATAGTTGTAATACCTCAATTGCAACAGTAGGCCCAATTATAATTTCGGGACCGCCTATTGCAGACTTTAACCACACTTTAGGAGACACGTTAAACACAGTTAGAGGCTGTGCTCCACAAATAACAAGTTTCAACAATACTACTACAGGAGCAGTCCCTGCTAATAATTATGAATGGAACATGGGGAATGGAAATACTTATACAAGTACCATAACCCCTCCTGTTCAAACATACAATGAAGGACAATAT